>MFQD01000047.1:12718-17518 GCA_001782975.1 Candidatus Magasanikbacteria bacterium RIFCSPHIGHO2_02_FULL_50_9b | reverse complement strand
GTTCGTCGCGTGTCAGCAGACGCAGCGGCAACCGTTGGCCAAGTCGGCAACATTGAACGCAATTTGATTCGGTGGGGAAAAGCCGGTCGTTCACGGTTGCGCGGTATTCGACCAACGGTGCGTGGTAAGGCGATGAATCCAGTTGACCATCCACACGGTGGTGGTGAAGGTCGCAACCCAATTGGTATGAAATTTGCAAAAACGCCATGGGGCAAGCATGCGCATGGGGTGAAAACTCGGCAGCCAAACAAATACAGCAACACCTTCATCGTTGCGCGCCGTAGCCATAAGAAGAAGTAATCCATATGTCACGAAGCAGCAAAAAAGGGCCATACATTGACGCAAAGCTCGCGGAAAAAGTTTCAAAACTTCGTTCGGGCGATAAAACCGTGATTAAAACATGGGCGCGTGCAAGTACAATCACTCCACAAATGGTTGGATTTACGTTTAGCGTGCATAATGGCAAGGATTTTCTTGCGGTCTATGTTGTTGAAAACATGGTCGGCCACAAGCTCGGTGAATTTTCACCGTCGCGCAAATTTATTCGTCATGGTGGAAAGCTTGCGAAGGATGAATCTGGTGCAAAGTCAGCGCCAGCAGGCGGCGGAGCGCCAAGACCGGCAGCAGCAGCTCCGGCAGCAAAGAAATAACGCGCTATGAAAACAGCAGCACGATTAAAAACAGTTCGCATGTCAGTTCGCAAAGTTCGCCTCGTGGCGGATATGGTTCGTGGCATGAATGCGCTGGAAGCAGTGACGCGTTTGCAGTTTCTTCGCCGTGACGCCGCAGAGCCAATTGCAAAATTGATTCAATCAGCGGTCGCAAATGCAGAGCACAACCACAAAGCAGAGCCGGAAAAATTGTGGATCAGTTCAATTTCAGCAGACAACGCCGGTTTCTTGAAGCGATTTCGTCCGCGTGCAATGGGGCGAGCTGCAGAAATTCACAAGCACATGGCACACATCAATCTTGAGCTCACTGATGAGCCGAAAACAGCTAAGAAATAACCTATGGGTCACAAAGTGCATCCAAAAATTTTCCGAATGGGCGAGCTCTGGACATGGGACTCGCGGTGGTTTCGTTCCAAAAATAAATTTGCAGAAAGCCTCGAGCTTGACCACAAGATTCGTGTGTACCTTAAAAAAGAATTAAAGGGCAGTTCTGTTGACTCCATTAAAATTGAGATGAGCCCACGCGATGTGACGATCACGATTTTGACCGGTAAGCCGGGTATGATTATTGGTCGCGGCGGCGCGGGGATCGAAGAATTGCGCAAAAAAATTCAGAGCAAGTTTTTCAAAACATCAAAGGACAAACAGATCAGAGTGAATGTGCTGGAACTTGGGAATCCAAGCTTGTCATCAACAGTCATTGCAGAGCAAATGGCAATGGATTTGGAAAAGCGTATGCCATTTCGTCGCGTGCTCAAGGGCACTATCGAGCGTGCACAGCGCGCCGGTGCATTGGGTATCAAAGTTGCGGTGTCTGGCCGTTTAAATGGTGCGGAAATTGCACGTCGCGAATGGTTGACGTGGGGGAAAGTGCCGCTCGCAACGATTCGCAGCGACATTGATTTTGCACTCGGCGAAGCACACACGATCTACGGCGCCATCGGGATTAAGGTATGGGTATATAAAGGCGAACGTTTTGGTCGAAAAGATCGCTTTGTTGATGAAGCGAAAGAAAAATCGTTTAGCAAATAAATAAACGCATATGTTGATTCCACGAAAGGTCAAGCATCGAAAGTGGCACAAGGGCCGCCGCCGCAACACCGGTGTTGCAACGAGCAAAACAACGGTTGCGTTTGGTACATACGGTCTTAAAGCAACGACATACGCATGGATCACCTCACGCCAGATCGAATCAGTGCGCAAGGTGCTCACGCGGTACACCAAGAAATCAGGCAAAATTTGGATCCGCATTTTTCCTGACAAACCAATCACCGCAAAGGGCGCTGAAACGCCAATGGGTAAGGGTAAGGGTTCAGTGGATCATTATGTCACGATTATCAAACCCGGAACGATCATGTTTGAAATGGATGGCATCACGCCAGAACAGGCACACGAAGCGTTCGGTCTTGCGGGATACAAGCTGCCGGTCAAAACGACACTGATCAAGCGTCACACGTAATTATATGGAAAAGAAATCAACACACAAGCGACAGTTTAAAGGCGTCATCGTTTCAAACGGGATGAACAAGACGATTGTTGTTCGTATTGATAGCGTGAAGACGCATCCGAAATACGGCAAGCAGTATGCTCGCTCGAAAAAATATCACGTTCACGATGAGAAAGGAACTCATGCAGTCGGTGAAACCGTGACCTTTGTTGAATGTCGGCCGCTTTCGAAGACAAAGCACTGGCGCGTAATTGGTTAACCCACTATGATTCAACATCGTTCAATGCTTCACGTTGCAGACAATACCGGCGCAAAAAAGCTGTACGCGTTTCGTGTCCTCGGTGGATACAAAAAGCGGTATGCAACGATTGGCGACCTCGTGGTGTGCAGCGTGAAAACAGCAGAACCGCACGGTCAGGTTAAAAAAGGTGATGTCGTGACTGTGGTGATCGTTCGCCAGCGCAAGGAAACACGGCGCGCAGATGGAACGTACATTCGGTTTGATGAAAACGCGGCGGTTCTCATTGACAAAAAGACAAAAGAACCAAAGGGTACGCGTATTTTTGGACCGGTCGCGCGCGAATTGCGCGGCTTGGGCTACCAAAAGATTGTGTCACTCGCTCCTGAAGTATTGTAACCACACCACTATGGCACTCAGAAAAATCAAAACTGGCGACACCGTAATGGTCATTGCCGGAAAAGATAAAGGAAAAACCGGCAAAGTGATGCAGGTGTTTCCTGATGCAAACCGATTGGTGGTGGAAGGCGCGAACTTCATGAAAAAGCACATTAAGGCCCGTGGCAAAGCGCAAAAAGGACAGATTCTGCAGCTGTCGGCGCCACTGCATATCTCAAACGTGATGCTCATTGATCCGTCGAATAATAAACCAACGCGCGTGAAGTTCGAATCACGCGACGGACAAAAAGTCCGCGTCGCGACAAAAACTGGAACCGTGATCTAATATGAAACGCATGCAAGAAATCTACAAAACAGAAATTGCACCCGCGCTCGTCAAAGAGCTCGGCGTGTCAAATGTGAACGCGACACCGCGTGTGGTTAAGATTGTTGTTTCAGTTGGTGTTGGTAAGTTGTCAAAAGACAGCAAAATGCTCGAAGCCGTTGAGAGCACATTGACGCGCATCACGGGTCAAAAGCCAGTTGCCGCAAAGGCGCGCGTTTCAATTTCAAACTTCAAGTTGCGCGAAGGGCAAGTCGTTGGTTATAAAGTTACGTTGCGCGGCGTGCGGATGTGGGATTTTTTGCAGAAGCTCGTACACATCACCTTTGCACGCGTACGCGATTTTCGCGGCATCTCGATTAAACACGTTGATGATAACGGCAACATGTCAATTGGTTTCAAGGAGCACCTGCCATTTCCGGAAATTCGCAACGATGAGCTTGACACGGTGCATGGTATTGAGGTAACAATCCATACAACGGCTGGAAACAAGAAGAACGGTCAAGCGCTGTTCCGTGCGCTCGGATTCCCATTTAAAGAAGGCGTGAAATAACCCCTATGGCAACAGAAGGACAGATCGCACAAACTAAGAAAAAATCGAAGTTCTCGACACGATCGGTGAACCGCTGCTTTCGCTGTTGACGCCGTCACGGATACATGCGCATGTTTAATTTATGCCGCATCTGCTTCCGTGAGCTCGCAAATCGGGGCGAGATCCCGGGGGTTCGCAAATCAAGTTGGTAAGGCTTATGACTACAGATCCAATCGCAGACATGCTCACACGAATTCGAAACGGCTACATGGCTCACAAGCATGAAGTCTTAATTCCGCATTCGAAAATTAAAATGGCAATCATTGAACTTCTGGTTTCAGAAGGCTTTGTGACGTCAGCTGAAAAAGTTGATGGCGCAGATGGCTTTCCTGAAATCAAAGCGCGCTTGAAATATCCGGGTGGTCGCCCGGCAATTACTGCTGTTACACGCGTATCGCGCCCGGGACTTCGCGTCTATAAAAAGAAAGGCGAGTTTCCGACCGTACAGAGCGGGTACGGCATTGCCATTGTTTCAACGCCAAAGGGTGTGATGACCAATCGTGCGGCCAAGTCTCAGGGCGTTGGCGGCGAGCTGGTGTGCACTGTTTGGTAATCTCAACACTATGTCACGAATCGGAAAAAAACCAATTGAAATTCCCGCGGGCGTTGAAGCAACCATCAACGGCAAGACGGTGGCGGTCAAAGGACCGAAGGGTGCGCTCAGCGTGACGTTGCACCCGCATGTCACCGCAATTAAAGATGGCCAGACAATCGCCGTTACGGTTGCGAATGAGACTGAAAAAACAGACCGCTCTTTGTGGGGTTTGTCAGCAACGCTGATTAACAACATGATTCTCGGTGTCACCAAGGGTTTTGAAAAAAAACTCGAATTGGTTGGCGTTGGATATCGTGTCGCGATGCAAGGAAAAGATTTGAAAATTGAAGTGGGGTACTCACATCCAATTGTGTTTAACCTTCCGGCAGGAATCACGGCAACGGCAGACAAAACAGCAATCACGATCAGTGGCGTTGACAAACAGCTCGTTGGAGAAATGGCTGCACAAATTCGCCGGTTGCGCCCACCAGAGCCGTATAAAGGCAAAGGCATTAAGTACGAAGGCGAGCAAATCCGTCGCAAGGCGGGTAAGGCGGCAAAGTCAGCAAAATAAACCACTATGAAAGAGTCCCCAA
>MFQD01000047.1:0-12705 GCA_001782975.1 Candidatus Magasanikbacteria bacterium RIFCSPHIGHO2_02_FULL_50_9b | reverse complement strand
GTCTTTCCGTCTATCGATCGTTGTCGCAAATCAATGCGCAGTTGCTTGATGATGCAAGTGGAAAAACGATTGCCGCAGTTGCAACAGCTGGTCTGAAGGGTGATGCCGGTGAGCGCACGGGCAAGGTTGCCGAAAGTTATCTTGGTGGTTTGAAACTCGCCGAACTTGCAAAAGCAAAAAAAGTTTTACGCGTGGTGTTTGACCGCGGCGGATTCCGCTATCATGGACGCGTGGCTGCATTTGCTGAAGGTGCACGCGCAGGAGGTCTTGAATTTTAATTATATGTCGGACGAAGAAAAGCAATTAGAAACAGTGGTGGAAACGGCAGTCGCAGAGGCAAACGCCGTAGTGACCGCATCCCCAACCGACACAACGCCGGCTGATGTTGAAATTATGGTGCGCGGTTCACTTCCGGCTGATGATTCGCGCGGTCCGGGCGGTGGTGGCGGACAGCGATTTGGCGGTGGCCGTGGCGGTCACGGAGGTCGTGGTGGAGGTGGCGGCGGAGGTCGCGGTCGACGCGATGATCGTCCCCGCGAACGTGAAGACAAAGAGTTTAATCAAGTAACACTTGATTTGGCGCGCGTGACGCGCGTGACCAAGGGTGGAAAGCGCATGCGTTTTCGGGCAACGGTTATTGTTGGCGACGGCAAAGGACGCGTCGGTTTTGCAACGAGCAAGGGTGTTGATGTGCAAGCATCAGTGATGAAAGCGGCAAATAAAGCAAAGAAACATCTGATCACGATTCCATTTGCAAATGAAACAATTCCACACGCCGTTCGCGCAAAGGCTGGAGCCGGAGATGTTATGATCATGCCTGCGCCAAAAGGTTCTGGAATTATCGCAGGTGGTCCGGTGCGTGTGTTGCTCCAACTTGCGGGAGTGCCAAACGCGTCATCAAAAATCATGGGTTCAAAAAACAAAATCAACAACGTTCGCGCTGCGGTGAATGCATTAAAAATGCTGAAACCTGCCCGCGTACGCGCAGTGAAAGAAAAAGAAGTTGTTACCGAACCTGTTGTTGAATAATTGAAAACATTTATGCTGCACGGAAAAACATTCAAACCAAAACAGGGTGCGCGACGCAAGTCGGGCGTGCTGGGGCGTGGTCCCGGATCAGGATGGGGGACAACAGCAGGACGTGGCACCAAGGGTCAGCGCGCGCGTTCAGGCGGCCGTCGCGGTCTTCTGTTATTTGGCAGCAAAACATTGATTCAGAGCGTGCCAAAATTGCGCGGCTTTAAATCATTGAACGTGAAACCAACCACGATCACTCTGGCACAATTGCAGCGTACGTTTAGCGATGGTACAATCATCACGCGACTCGAACTGAAAACAGCAGGCTTTACTTCGAGCGTGAAAGTGCCGGTTAAGCTTGTGGGCAATACTAAACTTGAAAAAAAGTTCACGGTGAACGGAATTCCGACAACGGTGGGAGCGAAGGCTGCCGTTGAAGCAGCTGGTGGCAGCGTGAACAATTAATTTTCTCCTATGTGGGAACGATTGAAACAGGTCTGGGCGATTGAGGATCTCCGGAAAAGCATTTTGTTCGTGATTGCGATTTTGGTGCTCGTCCGTTTTGTGGCGCACGTTCCAATTCCGGGTATTGACGTTGATGCGCTCCAGCGATTCATTTCGCAAAACCAGATCATCGGGTTGCTCAACATTTTTTCTGGCGGCACGCTTGAAAATTTTTCAATCGTGATGATGGGCGTTGGTCCGTATATCACCGCATCTATTATTTTTCAGCTGCTCGGCATGATTGTGCCGGCAATTGAAGAGCTGCAAAAAGAAGGAGAGAGTGGTCAGCAGCGGATTAATCAATGGACACGCATGGCAACTGTGCCACTCGCGCTGTTGCAATCCTTCGGAACGATTAATTTGTTGCGTCAATCACAAGCAAACATTTTTGTTGATCTTACGACGTTCAAGCTGATCGCCATCATGATCACCGTAACCGCTGGGTCAATGTTCCTCGTGTGGCTCGGTGAATTGATTTCCGAAAAAAGCGTTGGTAATGGTATTTCGATTTTAATTTTTGCAAACATTATCGCCAGTTTGCCGACCGTGATTCAGCGGACAGTTTTGACGTTTGACCAATCACAGGCCATGCAACTTATCGCGTTTGGTGTGGTGGCAGTGGTGACCATTCTTGGAGTGGTGTTCATCACCCAAGGTCAGCGCATTATTCCGATTCAATATGCGCGACAGATGCGGGGCAGCCGTATGTTTGGGGGCGTTTCAACACATTTGCCGATCAAGGTAAACATGGCTGGCGTGATCCCAATCATTTTTGCAATTTCGCTCGTTCTGTTTCCACCGCTCATCGCCCAGTTTTTTGTGCGCGCGCAAACCGCATGGATTTCCGGTGTGGCACAGTGGGTGATTGATATATTTAATGATCGACTTATCTACGGCGTGCTGTATTTTGTATTGGTGTTTGGCTTTACCTTCTTCTACACGTCAATTATTTTTCAGCCAGAAAAAGTTGCTGAAAATTTGCAAAAGCAAGGTGGCTTTGTGCCGGGTATTCGTCCGGGAACTGAAACTGCACACTATTTGTCGCGGGTGACTAACCGCGTCATGCTTGCCGGCGCGTTGTTTCTCGCAACGATCGCCGTTCTGCCGCTCGTGGTGCAAGAATTCACCGGCTCTGGTACGCTGCTCATCGGCGGTACGAGCTTGTTGATCGTTGTTTCCGTTGTCATTGAAACATTGAATAAAATTGAGTCGCAAATCACGATGCGTGAATACGACAAGCTATGAGTTTGCCCGAGGGTCAACATCGCCTGATATTAATCGGCCCTCAAGGTTCTGGCAAAGGTACACAAGGCGAATTATTGTCTGTATATCTGCAAATCCCGACTATTTCAACCGGACACTTGTGTCGCACTGAAATTGAGCGCGGCACTGCATTGGGAAAATCAATCGAACGCGAAGTGCGCGCCGGTGAATTGGTTCCTGACAGCGTGATCACTGAAATGCTGCGCGTGCGTCTTGCTGATTATGATGCGAAGGATGGGTTTATCATTGATGGATTCCCGCGTACTGTCGCGCAAGCGCGTGACGCTGAATCATGGCTGCAGCCGACGAAAGTGATTGCCATTGAACTGACTGATAAGATTGCCGTTTCGCGCATGTCTGCACGGCGCGCCTGCAGCCAGTGTCGATACAAAACAACGGCAGACGCCGTTGCAAAACATGGCAGCATCTGCCCGCGCTGCAATGGTGCAATTATTCAACGCGAAGATGATTTTCCCGAAGCGATTCAAAAGCGACTTGATATGTATCGAAGCGTCACACAACCAGTAGTGGATCACTATCATGAGCGCGATCTGGTGGAGCGGTTCAACGGCTCGCTCTCAATTCCACTGGTGTTTATGGAAATTGCGCATGTGCTATAATTTTTAACATGAAACGTTTTGTTAAATCCGATGAAGCTGTTGCGGCAATTCGCGAAGGCGGGAAACTGCTCGGCGAAATTTTGGAAAAAATTGGCGCTGCGGTGCGCGTTGGTGCGACGGCATTGCAGATGGATGAACTGGCACAGCACCTCATCCGCGATTGTGGTGGTCGCCCATCATTTTTGGGTTACTCAATCGGTCCGCGTTATCCGGCATATCCGGCAGCGTTGTGTGTTTCGGTGAATGACGAAGTGGTGCATGGGATTCCAAAGGCGTCAACTGTTTTTGCTGATGGTGACATCGTTGGTTTGGACATTGGAATGGAGTGGCCATTTAAAAAAGGCACGACTGGATTTTATACCGACACGGCGATGAGTGTTGGCGTGGGGCAGGTCAGTGAGCGAGATCAAAAATTAATGGATCGTACGCGCGCGGCGTTGTTTGCTGGAATTGCAGCGGCGCGCGGCGGCGCTGATATTCGCGATGTGAGTCGCGCCATTGAGGGGTCACTCACGCCGTTTGGATACGGCATTGTTGAAGATTTGGTCGGTCATGGTGTTGGCTATGGCGTGCATGAAGATCCACAGGTTCCTAATTATGTGTATCGTGGCGCGCCGAGTATTCCGCTTGTGCCACAGATGGTGCTGGCACTTGAGCCTATGGTCAATCATGGTGGCCGCGCGGTGGTGACTGATCGCGATCATTGGACCATTAAAACTGCGGACGGTTCGCGCAGCGCGCATTTTGAACACACAATCATCATCACAACAGCGGGCGCAGAAATTGTCACCTTGCGTCCACGCGAAACGTGAGTCATACTAGAACACATACATTCTATGCCCATTTTAGGTTTTGATCACGGCGGTCGCCGTATCGGCGTTGCCATTGTTCCTGACGATACTAATTTTGCATTGCCTCTTACGACCGTCGAAGGCTCTGTTGATGAGCAGTGGCAACAGCTTGATGTCATTATCCACAAACAATCACCACGTTCATTTGTGGTTGGGTTGCCGTACACTATGGCTGGCGCAGAAGGCGATCAGGCGGCGATTGTCCGTGATTTTGGCGCGCAGCTGCATGAGCGCTACAACATTCCAGTTAATTATGTGGATGAGCGTATGACGTCGCAAGCTGCGGCAAGCGCAGGCGCGACTGATATTGACGCTTCGAGCGCTGCGATAATTCTGGATTCATTTTTAGCAAAATCTGGCGCGAGCGGTGACGACTTATTTGATTTGTGACCATCACCGATGATGCGATAATTTTGTCGCGCGAATCATGGCGCGAATCTGACAAGCGTGTTTGTTTTTATACACGCTCACACGGGAAAGTACACGCCGTCGCCGTTGGTGCACACAAAATTCGATCAAAATTAAGTGGACATTTGGAGCCACTGCGCGAGGTGAAAGTGATGTTCGCCTCTGGTCGACGCTCATTTAAAATTGCGCAAGCAGTCACCAACCGATCGTTTTTGACAACGGCGATTGCGATTGAACAGGTGCGACGAATGGGAACGATTGTTCGTTTTGTTGAGCGAGCGACCGAAGAGCGCGAACGAGACACGGAATTATTTACGCTTCTGCAACGATCCCTCGCGTCACTTTCTGCTGCCGGTGGATTACGCGATGTGCAGATTGCAAGCGGCGTCGCATTGCACACGTTGGCAGCGAGGCTCGGCATTGCGCCGCGTCTGTCACAGTGTGTGGTGTGCAGTCGTGCTGATGAATTGCGATTTTTTTCTGCGGAACACGGTGGCATGGTGTGTCGCACCTGCCGTGTTGAAGGATCGGTCTTGCCAATTGACCGCGCACCGGAAGCACTTGAGCGTTATCTGATTGCGCATTTGCAATGGTTACACATGGTGTGACGGTGTATCGCCACCAGTCAGAAGTTTTCGTTTTGACAGATGTGCAACGAGATGGCTGCCGATCAGAACAAGCACCACACCGGCAATCAATCCGACTTCAACATAGTGCAAAGATTTTTGAATGTAAGTCAGTGATTTCCATGAGGCAAATGCAATCGCGGCGATTGTCGCGATCCAAATCGCCGCAGTTAACACATTGATTCGAAAAAATTTCCAAAACGGGAGCCGCAACATGCCCGATCTAATTAAAACAGCGCGGTGAAACCCGTAGGTGAATTTTGAAATTAAAAAAGTGACGAACGATAGAGTGCGCAATTTTGTGTCCATCGGATGCACGATGCGTTCGTAAAATCGGGCGACGCGCGGAAAAATTTTCGGGCCATAATAGCCGATGTTGTATGACACAATATCCGTGAGCAGCACACTTAAAATAATTACCGCAACGGCAGCGTAGAAATTCAGACTGCCTTGATACGCCAAAAACATCACACCAAAAATAACTGCTTCGCCTTCTAAAAAAATGGCGATGGCGATGAGTAGATACACAAGTCCACCCAAGGTCGCGAGGTAGTCGGCGATGAATAAATCCATGTGAGTTTATTCATCCATTGAATCAGCACACTTGGCAATTGTCAAATTTTGTGTAGTTCGCTATACTTCGGCAACATATAATCATGTGAGACGTATGCTTGATATTGCTGGACTTGGATCAAAAATTGGAGAAACGATCGAATTATCAGGGTGGGCGTACAACTTCCGATCATCAGGAAGCATCTTTTTTTTGCAATTGCGAGATGGTACGGCACGGGTGCAGGTGGTGTTTAACAAGGCAGACGTGAGTGAGGAAAGTTGGACTGTTTTGGAGCAGCTGGGAATGGAGGCGTCGGTGACCGTGACCGGCGTAGTGAAATCAGAACCGCGCGCACCATCTGGAATCGAGCTGCACGGAATTTCGTGTGTGCTCATCGCCGCGCCTGCCGCTGAATTTCCGATTTCAAAAAAAGAGCACGGTACTGATTTTTTGATGGACAATCGACATTTGTGGCTTCGCTCCTCGCGTCAGGAAGCGATTTTGCGCGTGCGCAATGAAATTGCATTTGCGCTGCGCGAGTTTTTTTATCATAAAAATTTCGTGCTCACGGATTCGCCAATCTTCACGCCCAATGCGTGCGAAAGCACGAGCGAATTGTTTGAGGTGAAATATTTTGATGACGTGGCGTACTTGACGCAGTCGGGCCAACTCTATTTGGAAGCAACGTCCTCAGCGCTCAAACGCACCTACTGTTTTGGTCCGACATTTCGATCTGAAAAATCAAAAACGCGTCGTCATTTAACGGAATTTTGGATGCTTGAAGCCGAAGCGTCGTTCATGGATCAGATTGAAAACATGGCGCTGCAAGAAGAGATGGTTGTGTTTGTGGTCAAACGTGTGCTTGAGCGGCGTGCAGATGATTTGAAGACACTGGAGCGTGACACTGCACCGCTGCAAAAAGTTGCGGAAGGAAATTTTCCGCGCATTCGTTACACTGACGCAATCAAGCAGCTGCAAGATTTGGGAAGTGATATCAAGGATGGTGATGATCTAGGTGCTGACGACGAAACCGTGTTGACGAAACAGTATGACCGTCCGATTTTTATCACGCACTATCCGGTTGCCGTGAAATCGTTTTATATGAAGCCAGATCCGGCAGATCCGCGTTTTGTGTTGAATGCCGATATGTTGGCGCCGGAAGGATATGGTGAGGTGATTGGTGGTTCGCAGCGTATTGATGATCTGGCGCTGCTCGAGGAACGCATCAAACAACACGGTCTGCCGCGCGAGGCGTTTGAATGGTATCTTGATATTCGTCGTTTTGGCTCAGTGCCACACGCTGGTTTTGGTATTGGTTTGGAACGAACGGTTGCGTGGGTATGCGGGCTTGAACACATTCGGGAGACAATCCCATTTCCACGCTTGTTGAATCGATTGAATCCATAAAATTGATTGACGTCAGGCGTTCATTCCGCTATAGTATTCGTGCATAAAAAACACTATGAAAAGCAAGATTTTTTTGGTTACCTTGGGTATTTTTGCATTGGTTGGCGCGGGATGTGAACGGCCAGCCGCACGATTGAATGAGAAAACGCAAGCTGGCGCTGGCGCACAGAATAAATCAGCTGGTGCAGAGCTCATTACCCGCGAGTCAATTAAATTAAGTGAAGCAGAGCTCTTTTTGCGATCACGCGATGACGTGGCGCCCGGTCAGGCAGAGGTGACCAACCAGACGTTGTTTGCAAAAACAACTGACGGACAAATCGTTGAAATTGTTGCTGACGTCCATACGGCACTGAAAGGTGAACTGAAGCCAGATGAATATCTGGTGCAGCAAAAGAACACACCACCCACGAGTCGGTACACATATTTCACGGCAAGTGGTGGCGGCGCGTTAAAGCCAACGGGATTTTTTGCGTTTGACAAAGAGCAGAAAGTTTTTGATCAAGCAGTCACGGTCGCACGTATCGCGAATACGAATGCGTTGATTCCGCCGCAACTTTCAAGCGACGGCCGACGCGTCGCACTGTTTATTCAGGCAGAAATTGAACAAAAAAAGAGCGCCACCGTTGTGTATTTTGGCGATCTCGTGACGGGCGCGGTGAGTCATCGGTATGTGCTTGCTGATACGCACAAATTGTCGTATCCGTCGACAAAATGGATTTCAACAACAGAGTTTAAGGTGGGACTTGAAAAGGCTGATGAGGGCGATGATGACACGATTTCGGGTAAGCCGTTTGATGTGGTCAACATCGATGTACGCACCGTGCCGAGCGCTTTGGCAGCAAGCGCGAATTACGCGTGGGATGCGGTTGTTGGTGCGTTGTTTGGCATGCAAGAAGATGGGTATGAAATTGCCGCCGTTCCATTCTGGTCAATTGTTGACGAGATTCAGGATATTTTCGAAACAACTCCGTTTCCAACGCTCATCGCGCACAAAGTGAATGGGGTGAATGCTGATTCGCCGTATGTATTCTTGACTGGGCCTGTTGGCATGGGTGATGAATATTTGATTGCCGTGTATGACAAAACGGCGCATCAGTATTTGAAAGAGCCGCAGGTACCGGAATCGTTCAGAAAATCATCGCCTGATTCGTGGGCGGTCTCTCCGGAAGGAGATCGCATTGCCGTTATGACGCCGCAATCGCTCGCGTCAACGTCAGCAGAAAAAGTGGTGTTAATTGATTTGATGAAATTAAATGGAGAGAAGACGGTGATGATCGCAACGGAAATTGAGCCACCACAAACCTTGGTCGCTCGATTCGTGTATGTCGGTGGTACGGATGCAAGCGGTCGCGAATACGGTAAAGGTGCATGGCTCACGAACAATAAGTTTTCATTTGAAGTATTCACGGCCGGGAAACCGCGCCCTGTGGCTGGAACCAAACAAACAGAAATAAAAAATAAGCGCGTCAAAACTGGCGTGCTTGAATTTAAGGACTAAACACTCATATGAAAAAAATAATTCTTGTCAGCGCTTTTGGCTTACTGCTCTTGGGCGGCGGATGCTCGACGCCAGAAAAAAAATACGAAGCAGAAAAAAAACCTGCAGCATCTGATGCAACTGCGGCGGAGAGCGCTGTATTCCAAACGAGTACTTTTCAACATCTCAAATTTGGATTTAGTTTCGACGTGCCGGGCTCATATCCATTTGAAGTTGAGGCCAAATTCATGCCAAACGGTAATGACGTCGTGTTCCTGAACAAAAAAACAGGTACTGAGATTGCGGTACTCATTGTGCAACCAGGCATTCCGGGAATTCCATTGGCTGATGATAAAATCGAAAAGGTGAAAGTTGGAGGCGTGGCTGCGCATTTGTACCACGACCTCGATCCAGCGGATGGCGGAAAAGTTGATCGGTTGATTGCGGATTTTCCTGATGGGAAAAATACGATTCGCTTGTCAGTGCCTGAATTGCCGAATGAACCGTTGCTGCTCGATTTAAAGGAAGTGGCTGCATCATGGAAATGGAAAAAATAATATGTTAGAGCAACGAACACTCACGAAAGAAACGGTTGAAAAAGTTGGAGAAACGGTGACAGTTTTTGGATGGGTGCACGCGCGGCGTGACATGGGTAAGCTCGTGTTTTTTGATGTGCGCGATGCGTCGGCACGGTTGCAAATTGTTGGGGTGCCTCCGGAACTAGCGACTGACGAAGATCGGGAGGCGCTCAGCGCGCTGCGCGCTGAATATGTTGTGGCAGTCACTGGTGTGGTGCAGCAGCGAGGCGCAAAACAGGTGAATCCAGATCAGGCAACAGGAACCGTTGAACTCCTTGCAAAACAGGTGCGCATTTTGAATGAGTCAAAGACGCCACCTTTTGAAATTGATAACGAGGAGCGGCAGGCGGGAGAAGAGTTGCGCTTGCAGTACCGGTATTTAGATTTGCGTCATGAACGATTGGCACGCAATCTGCGACTCCGCGACGCAGTGGTCACATTTTTTCGCGACTACATGCACGCCGCTGGATTTATTGAAATCGAGACGCCGATTCTGATGAAGGGGACGCCGGAGGGCTCGCGTGAATATATCGTGCCGTCGCGCTTGCATGTGGGAAAGTTTTTTGTGCTGCCGCAATCGCCACAACAGTTTAAACAGTTGCTTATGGTTGCAGGATTTGAAAAATATTTTCAAATCGCTCGTTGCTTTCGCGATGAAGACCAGCGCGGTGATCGACAGCCGGAATTTACGCAGCTTGATTTTGAGATGTCATTTGTTGATGCGGAAGACATTTATCAATTCACGGAAGCAATGATGATCGAATTGGTGCGTCGGGTGACGCCAGAGAAAAAAATTACGCAAATTCCATTTCCGCGCATGACGTATGCGGAGGCAATGGAGCGCTACGGTAACGATAAGCCGGACATTCGCGCTGACAAAACTGATCCGAACGAACTGGGGTTTTGTTGGGTCGTTGATTTTCCAATGTTTGAACGTGATGAGGAAGGGAACATAGCAGCAAAACACCATCCGTTTTGTGCGGTGCATCCGGATGATCGAGCGCTGCTCGATTCAGACCCACTGGCAGTGCGCGCAAACGCATATGACTTGGTGATGAATGGTTATGAACTGTCGAGCGGTAGCATTCGTATTCACCGGCGTGAGGAACAGAAAAAAATATTCGACATCTTAAAAATTTCGCCAGAAGATCAGCAACGTAAGTTTGGACACATGCTCGAAGCGTTTGAATTTGGTGCGCCGCCGCACGGTGGGTTTGCACCAGGAATCGATCGCATCGTGATGCTGCTTGCCGGCGAGCCAAATATTCGCGAAGTGATTGCGTTTCCAAAAACGGGCGATGCGCGCGATCCGCTCATGGGCGCGCCTGCGGATGTTGATGCGCGTGCGTTGCACGAAGCACACATCAAACTTGAAAACTAAATGTTCACGTTCACCAACGAACAATTCAGCGGTCCGCTTGATCTGCTGCTTCAGATGATTGAGGGAGACAAATTTAATATTACCGAACTGTCGCTGATCAAGGTGACGGATGACTACATCGCGCACGTGCAAGCGCGGGGAACGATTGACGAAAGTGAAATGGCTGATTTTTTGATTGTTGCGGCAAAATTGTTGTACCTCAAATCAAAAGAATTATTGCCACAATTCGTTGGCGACGAAGAAGCGGGCACCGATCTTGAACGCCAGTTGAAAATGTATGAGCAATTTGCGCGACAAGCCGAAGAATTGAAAAAACTGTTGTTGCAACGTCGGTTTATGTATCCGCGGCAACCGCTGTCAATTAAAGCAACGGGATTTCAACCGCCCAAAACATTGACTGCGTTCAAGTTAGGTGTGGTGATGCAGGACGTGGTGGGTCGATATCGACCGGTACAGCTTGATGAAGTGCACGTTGAAAAAGTTATGTCAATTAGTGAAAAAATTTTGGCAGTGCAGGATTTGTTGAAGACATTTAAACGTGCGGCATTCAAAGACTTGATTGCAGACGCACGGTCGCGCGCGGACATCATCGTCACTTTTTTGGCGCTACTTGAATTGGTTAAAGTACGAAATATTCATCTCGAACAACAGGATCATTTTGATCACATCTATGTTCGGACAACTGAATCTGTTCTATGACACGCGCACATCTTGAATCGCTCTTGTTTGTCAGTGCAAAACCATTTTCGATTCGTTCGCTTGCAAAACTTTTGCAATCCACTGAATCTCAAGTTGAAGAGTGGCTTGCTGAATTGACTGACGAATATGCATCAGCTGAACGCGGTGTGCGTGTGGTGCAGAATGGCAGCGACGTCCAATTGTTCAGTGCGCCAGAAACGCGTGCGCTGGTTGAAGAATTTTTGAAGGAAGAAATTACGGGCGAATTGACACGGCCGCAACTCGAGACCCTCACCATCATCGCGTATCGTGGTCCAATTTCTAAACCCGACATTGAACAGATTCGGGGCATCAATTGCACACTGATTTTGCGCAATCTTGAGTGGCGCGGATTGATTCAAGAATCTTCACTGTCAACGCAGGAAATTCCTGCGTACGAGGTGACGCTTGATTTTATTCGGTATCTCGGAATTTCTGCGATTGACCAGCTGCCTCATTATGAATCATTGAATGTATGCGAAATTTCGTCGCCGTCATCGCCATCACCGCAGTCATTGGCGTCGTAGCAGCACGACAAGAGGTTGCGGTGCGCGCCTCTGATGACGTCGTAAAATCTGATACGACGATCGGTCGGCTTTCTGATATCGCGGCGCGACCATTGCAGCGAGTGTTGCCACCGCTTCCGCCACCACCACCAAAACCGCCGGTGAATATTTATTCTCAGCCGTTTGAAAAAAAATTGACTGCACAGTCAGCCATTGTTCTTGATCACGTCACCGACACGATTTTATTTGAAAAAAATGCTGCGGTGGCGCGCCCACTCGCATCCATGACCAAGTTAATGAGCGCTTTGATTTTAGTAGAGCGCATTTCGGATTGGCACGCAACAACGACTATTTCGGTTGCGGCAGTTGAAGAGGGAAATCAGGCTGTCGGGCGCGGTGAGGTATATTCAGTTGAAGATTTATTTGATGCTGCGTTGATCGGTTCGTTAAACACGGCAGTGAATGCGCTGATTCAAACCACGGGGATGAGCGAGGAAGAGTTTGTGAATGAAATGAATGATCGCGCTAAGGATCTCGGAATGCTGGACACGTCATTTGCTGACGCAACAGGGCTTTCGTCGCACAATGTCGGCAGCCCCCGTGATGTGGCGCGGCTGACGAAAATTGCACTCTCGCACCCGCGGATAAAAATTGCGTCTGTGCAGGAGCACGTGACGATAACGGAACTTCAGTCGCGACAAAAAAAGGCGGTGAAAGCAACGGATTGGTTACTCACCCAATCAGCGCGATTGACACACGCGCATGTTGAAGGCGGAAAAACAGGGTACACGCCTGAT
>MFQD01000046.1:13304-15678 GCA_001782975.1 Candidatus Magasanikbacteria bacterium RIFCSPHIGHO2_02_FULL_50_9b | reverse complement strand
GGCGCGCCAAGAGCGCGTAGTAGTCTGCGTAGTAGTCTGGTTTGTCTTTTTCCTGCAAGTCACAACGGATTTTCGACATTGCAATACAGTAGCCCAGCATAGCCGATGCCAATTCGCTGCCGACCATTGGTATATTCAGGCCGCACAGAGCTGACTGGAGCAGTAGCGCGATGTCGAAGACAAAGACGTCGCCAACGGTCATGAGCAACAGCTGGTGATTGACGAGGGTGTTCGCGATTCGAGGCTGCGCTCCCCCCGGAGCTGACCACACATGAAAGCCGAATGGCTTGTAGTAGATCATGAAGCACGTTGAGTTTGCGATAACGTGTGCATCAAGAGCCGGGAGTTGCTCGCCGAAATTTTGCGCGATTTCGGCCATGTCAGCGAACAGATCTGGCGTGTAGCCCTGCACTTGAAGGACGGGGCGGGTGAAGTACGGGCGCAATTCTTCCACGGAACGATTTCGGAGTGAAGTATAAACGAACGGCATGGTTCCTCCTTGTTTGGACCGAGAAAACAGTACCACTTTTATGAAAACTTGTCAATCATTTAATAACGGCGGCATGAGGGCGGATTTGCACGGTCTCGCGAAGCATCTCGCTTGTCGTGCCTGCCAGCTCGCAACGCACGCTGCGTTCACTCGCGTGCGCGAGCTGGCTTCAAATCCTTTCGTCCACTTAGCATAAAAAATATCCATCATTCAGATGGATATTTTTTATGCCAGAGGGCGGATTTGAACCGCCGACCAAAGGCTTATGAGTCCTCTGCTCTACCACTGAGCTACCCTGGCGTTGGGCTGGTTCGAGAGTGCCTCTTGTTGAGCACACGGCGAATGTCACACATTCTTGCTCGTCCTCGCTTTCGCTCGCAATGCGCAGATAAACTGCGCGCTCGCTCGGCTGCGGGTCTCAACAAGAGGCACTCTCGAACCGAGCGATTCTTCTTACATCTCGCGACATGACTTACCAAATAATTTCTATCGTGTGTGGGTTGCAATGTTTTGTGAGGGTCGTCTCGGAGGTCGTGTCAGCTTGGTTTTTCGCGGAGCGAAAATGACACGACCGAGAGACAGCGCGTTACGCCGCAGGAGCGTAGCGACGCGTGACCCGAACAAAGCATTGCAGCCCACAAAATGCCCGGAGAGAGAATCGAACTCTCATGACCTTACGATCGCAGGATTTTGAGTCCTGTGCGTCTACCAATTCCGCCATCCGGGCAGGTGAAAGATGAGAACATACTATCAACAACGTGTCCCGTTGTCAAAGCTCGCTCTGCACCTGTATACTGTGTTCACTATGGGACGAATCATTGCGGTCGTGAATCAAAAGGGTGGTGTTGGCAAAACAACAACAGCCATAAATTTAGCCGCATATCTCGCTGAAAAGGGGAAATATGTGTTGCTTGTTGACGTCGATCCGCAAGCAAATGCGACGAGTGGCATGGGCCACAACTATCGTGAGCTTGAGCATGGATTATACGATGCGTTGGTTGGTAACAAACAGTTGCGTGATGTGATACACCCAACGGTGATCGATGGCTTTCGGATTGTTCCGGCAACACCATCGCTTGCCGGCGCCAATGTTGAACTGGTGAATGTTGATCGCCGTGAATTTCGATTGCGTGACATGCTCGAAGAAATGGTTGCGGCATATGACTACATCATCATCGATTGTCCACCGTCGCTCGGGTTGCTCACCGTTAATTCGCTGGTCGCCGCACACGAAGTTTTGATCCCCGTGCAGGCAGAATATTACGCACTCGAAGGACTGGGTCAACTTCTCGAGACACTTGATCTCGTTCGAGAAAGCATTAACCCAAATCTCAAAGTTCTGGGCGCCGTGATCACTATGTTTGATAACCGTAACAAGTTGTCAAAGGATGTGGATGCTGAATTGCGAAAGTTTTTTCCGAACAAAATTTTCACCACCGTCATTCCGCGTAATGTGAAACTTGCGGAAGCGCCAAGTTTCGGAAAAGTGATCATGCATTATGACAAGTTTTCGCGCGGTGCGGCGGCGTATGATGCGCTTGCGGACGAAGTGCTTGAACTTCATAAACAAGAAGAAGCATCACGACAACCAATCAGAAATTTTGTTGTTTAAATAGTATGGCACTTGGCAGAGGGTTACAATCAATTATTCCGTCACGCAGCGCGGCGCAGCAGAAGCCCGCAGTACCAGTGCCGAGCGAGTTGGTCGCTCCGAAGAAAGCAAGCGCATTTTCGAGCGATAAGATTTGGCACATTCCTGTTTCTGAAATCGTACCAAATCCGCAGCAGCCACGCCGGATTTTTAATGAAGACGAATTGCAAGAGCTCGTTCACAGCATCAAGGAACATGGAATCTTGCAACCACTCGTTGTTTCTGAACGCAAA
>MFQD01000046.1:10582-13280 GCA_001782975.1 Candidatus Magasanikbacteria bacterium RIFCSPHIGHO2_02_FULL_50_9b | reverse complement strand
CGGCGACACGAGCTGATTTTGCAACAGTGCCGGCGATCGTGCGCACTACAACAGATCATGAAAAACTTGAGCTCGCGATTATTGAAAATGTGCAGCGCGTGGATCTCTCACCCATTGACGAGGCGTTCAGTTTTAAACGGTTGCACGATGAATTTGGGCTATCACTCGATCAAGTTGCAGAACGCGTTGGTAAAAGCCGTCCGCATGTATCAAACATGATTCGATTGCTCGATTTGCCAGACGCGGCGAAAGACGCACTCGGTACGGGTAAAATTACGATGGGCAAGGCGCGCGCGCTGCTGAGCTTGTCAACAGAGAGTGAACAGCTTGATGTGCTGCGGAGCATGCTGGGTGAGGGGATGACCACGCGTCAAGTTGAAGCTGCGGTGCAGGTACGCATGCATCGCGCACCAAAACCAAAAGCTGCTGATGTGCAATATCTGGAATCAGAGTTGCGCACCACACTTGGCACAAAAGTGACGATTTCAAAACGAGGGGACAAGGGAACTATTGTTGTTGATTTTTATTCAAACGAAGAACTTGAAAATTTGGTCGCTCGATTGCGGCGGCTTGGCTAATTTCCGCGTGACGGCAGCGCCATTTTAATCCAGTCGGCGAGGGATCGTTTTGCAAATTGTTTAATGCACGATTTCGCATGGTTTGTTTTCACAAATTTAATCCAATCCGCAGACGGTCCTTTTTTTGCTTTGTCCACTATAATGTCAATCACATCGCCACTCTTGAGCGGCTGGTCAAGGCTCACAATTCGGTCGTTGACACGCGCGCCTGCACATTGATTGCCAATTTGCGTGTGCACGGCAAAGGCAAAATCAATGGGCGTTGCATTTTCTGGCAGATCGATCACATCCCCCTTTGGGGTGAACACAAAAATTCTATTTTGAAAAATATCGATTTTAAGATTTTCAAGATCTTTCAATCGTTGCATCGCATCTCCAACCGCCGCAAGCTCACGCACCCATTTGATTTGGCGTGATCCATCTCGCTGTTCCGTTTCGTCATATGACCAATGTGCCGCCACGCCATATTCAGCATTCAAATGCTGCTGCTCATCGCGAATTTGAAATTCGACGATCTGTCCTTGTTCGCAGAATACGGTGGTGTGCAATGATTGATAACCGTTTGGCTTTGGTTGTGCAATGTAATCTTTGATGCGTCCGGGGAGCGGTCGCCATAATTTATGAATCACGCCAAGCGCTGCATAACAATCGCCAATGTCATCAACGATGACACGGAGCGCAATCATATCATGAATTTTTTCAATGTTTTTGTCGTGCCGCAACAATTTTTGATACAAACTGTAGAGGCGCTTTAATCGGCCACTCAATGAAATAAATTTTACGTTGTCTGTTCGCAGTTCACGCTCAAGTGCGAGCCGCACTTCATTGATATACGCTTCACGTTTTTCGTAGCGCTCCTCGACGAGCCCGCGCGTCCATGCATATTCTTTTGGGTACACATATTTGAATGATAGATCTTCGAGCTGTCCTTTCATCTCGCCCATACCAAGTCGATTGGCGATCGGCGCATAAATTTCAAGTGTTTCAAGCGCGACGCGGTACTGTTTTTTTGGTGGCAGATAGTCGAGTGTGTGCAAATTGTGCAGGCGATCAGCAAATTTAATGATCACCACGCGAATGTCTTCAGCCATGGCGACAAACATCTTACGTAGGTTTTCAATGTAGCGCTCAATGCCGCGATATTTAATTTTTCCAAGTTTGGTGACGCCAGCGACTAAATGCGCAACTTCAGAACCGAAATTTTTTTCAATTTCTTCAATCGTGACTTGTGTGTCTTCAGGAACGTCATGGAGCAGTCCGGCAATGATGATCGTTGGATCCATATTCATCTCCGCGAGAATGATCGCGGTACACAACGGATGAAGCAGGTAGGGCACTCCTGATTTTCTGATCTGACCTTTGTGTGCCTCGGCGGCAAATTCGTACGCCAATTTCACCATGGTAAGATCCGCGTTTGGACGGCGTTCACGAATGGTGTTGAGTAGCAGATCGATCGTGGGATTTTCTGGCGGCGGGTTTTCAAAAGGATTCATAACGAGTGATTCCACTGTACGTTGCTGGCACGACAAAGTCAACAAAAGAGGTTACTGGTTTATTATTTCCTTTGGCGCGAGAGGCCAGAAACGCGCGTCGAAAATAATAAATCAGTAACCTATCTGTACTCATTCGGCTGATTCCATTTTTTCTTTCTCTATTTTCTTTTTAAAGCGTCCGGCGCCGGGACGAGATTTCCCTTCGTTCGTTTTGCATTCTTTATTTGAACATTTTGCATCACCGCGCACTGGTTGCACCATCATCGCGTTGCATGTCGTGCACAACTCGCCGGTCGGTTTATCCCAATAGGCATTTTTGCAATCGGGATAGCGATTGCACGAATAAAAAACTTTGCCGCGGTGCGAGCGGCGTTGCACGATGTCGCCCTCGTTGCATACCGGACACTTCACATCACTCGTTTCATGAATTGGTTTTGTGTTTTTGCATTTTGGATATCCGGTGCATGCGATAAATTTTCCAAAACGTCCGGTTTTAATCACCATCGGCGAACCACATTTTTCACACACCTCGTCCGTTGGTTCGTCTGGCGGCTTTTCAACCTTCACGCTTTTTATTTTTTCATCCAGATTTTTTTTGAACGGCTCGTAAAATTCGCGAAGCACGGG
>MFQD01000046.1:0-10540 GCA_001782975.1 Candidatus Magasanikbacteria bacterium RIFCSPHIGHO2_02_FULL_50_9b | reverse complement strand
TTCCATTTCCGCGGTGAAGGCATAGTCAGTGATTTGCGGAAAATGTTCCACAAGCATGTCGGTTACGGTGAATGCAATTTCCGTCGGTTTCAGTCGGCGTTCTTCGCGCTCAACATATCCACGGTCAATGACTGTCGCGATCGTTGGCGCATAGGTTGAAGGGCGTCCGATGCCGTGCTCTTCCAAAATTTTGACCAGCGACGCGTCCGAGTATCGCGCTGGTGGTTCGGTGAAATGTTGCACCCCTTTTAATTCGCGTGTCTCCACTGCCGAGCCTGCCACAACTTCTGGCACGATCGTTTCTTTTTGCGCATCGGGATACACTGCCATGAAACCGGCGAATAAAATCACCTGACCATTCGCACGGAATGAATAGTTTTTTTTGTCCGAACCTGCTGCATCTATATCAATTCCGGTTTGATTGTATTCCGCCCCTGCCATTTGGGATGCAAGTGCACGCCGCCAGATGAGGTCATACATCTTAACCAGCTTTGCTTCTGCGCCGCTTGCGGACAACATCTCGGGAGTCTGACGAATGTCAGTCGGGCGGATCGCTTCGTGCGCTTCTTGTGCACCTTTTGATTTGGTCATGTATGAGCGGGGGCCGGTGGTGAAATCAGCGCCAAATTTTTCGCGCGCAAACGCGCACGACTCTGTTTGAAAATCTGCATTTAAATTCACGGAATCAGTACGCATGTAGGTGATGATACCTTGTTCATACAACCGTTGTGCAAACATCATCGTCACTTTTGCCGTTGCGCCCAATCGGCGATTCGCCTCCTGTTGCAGTGTCGATGTGGTGAATGGGGGAGCCGGATGTCGGGTTGCTGATTTTTTTTCAACGTTCGCAACGGTAAATGTTGCGCCGTTCAATGCAGCTTCAATTTTTTTTGCCGCATCCTCTGTCGTGATTGAAAATTTTTCCAATTTTTCTTCGTTGACTGCAGCGAGTTTTGCTTCAAAATCTTTTCCTTCGGCACGCATCGTGGCATCAATTGTCCAATACTCTTCTGCTTTGAACGCCTGAATTTCGCGTTCTCGTTCCACGATCAATCGCACCGCAACTGATTGCACGCGACCAGCGGACAAGCCGCCGCGAACTTTTTTCCATAAAAATGGCGACAGCTCATAACCCACCAAGCGATCAACGATGCGGCGCGCCTGTTGCGCATCGACCAAGTGCAGATCTAATTTGCGCGGATGCTCGACGGCGTGTTCGATCGCTTTTTTGGTGATTTCATGAAACGTGATGCGTTTAATTTTCTCCGGTTTTTCGCCAAGCACTTCTGCCAAGTGCCATGAAATTGCTTCTCCTTCACGGTCTTCATCAGTCGCAAACAGGATTTCGTCCGCCTCCGCGGCAAGTGCCTTCAGTTCTTTCACCCGCGCCTTTTTGTCTGCGGGCACGAGATATTTTGGCTCAAAATTATTTGCTGGATCAACACCTAATTTTGATTTTGGCAGGTCGCGAATGTGTCCAAACGATGACTCGACCGTGTAGCCTTTACCTAAAAATTTGCTGATTGTTTTTGCTTTGGTGGGGGATTCCACGATAACGAGTCGCGACATATGTATTTGAAAATATCAGTTTTGGGTGTTTTAGTCAAACGGTGGTGCCGACCACACTGTTTCCTTCTCGCACGAGAGGCCGGCAACGTGCTACAGGAAACATTGTGGTCGGCGTTTAAGGCAATAGCAATTCCTCTGCTCATTTATTAAAAAAATCTCAGGTTGGTTGTCCTGAGCGGGCGACGCATATTGGCTCATTGCGTACCCGTTCGTGATCAACCGACCTGAGTTGTGGCGGCGTTCAGTCGCTGGCCGTGAGGCCGTTGGCGAACTGGGTTGCGGCGCTGCGCGCTTTCCTGCCGGCGGCAGCGCCCTTGCGATAGACTACCATTCCGGCGCCGATGCACAGGAGGGCAGCGTTCAGCGCCGTGTTACCGGCGAAGTTGATGATTTTGAGCATCATGGCGGACTCCTTCCTTACTTTCAAGTGGGGAGCACAAGTGCGCCTGCACACGCAAGCGCAAATGCTCCAATAGTGATCGCACGATTTCCGAATGGATGTTCGGGGAGGTGTTGCCGAGCGTGGATTGACACGTCGTAGCTGTACATACCGAAGCAGACGAGGATTACGGTGATGACGTCGGTCATGATCACCGCGAGAACCGCGCAGAGACCCATCAACCCACCGAGAATGGGTGTTATCGCGGGATTTCCAAGCGGATCTTCTGGATGATGATGCTGTGAGTGTAAGGACTGCACACTGAGTGAAAGGCACAGCGACGCGATGCCAATCAAGATTGAACGGGACAGTATCGTGAGCACGATCGCCGCAGGTAGGCTCCAGCAAATGAGATGAGCGTATTGTGTCCACATTTTGCGTAGCATGGCAGGACTCCTCCTGGTGAAGAACGCCCAAAATGTATCACGCGTGCCGCACCACGTCAATTTTTCCATTGCGTCGTTCAACGACGCCGGCAAGCTCAAGTTCTGAAATGAGCGCGATCGCATTCATGTTCGTGTCACCGAGACGAGTCATGATTTCGCCAACAGTGAGTGGTCGTTCAGTAAGCAGTGCATAAATTTTTTGCGCTGCAGGTGGCAACGCGAGACCAAGTTGTGGCTGCATTGGTGACTCTTCAATGCCGAGTGCATTCAAAATGTCACGACCGCATGTTGCTGGAGCTGCACCTTGTCGCAATAAATCATTGGTTCCTTCGCACAGCGGTGAAAAAATCGATCCCGGAATGGCGAACACATCACGCCCATTGTCGAGTGCAAACCGCGCCGTGATCATCGAGCCAGAATCTCTGGCCGCTTCTGTAATCAAAACGCCGCGCGACAAACCAGCGACAATGCGATTGCGTGCGGGAAAAAAAATCGGATTTGCGCGCGTGCCGGGCGGATATTCGGACACCAAGCAGCCGCCACTGTCTAAAATACGATGTGCGAGCGAAACGTGCGAGCGGGGATAGAGCGAATCGTCGTCAACGCCGCACCCAAGAACCGCGATAGTTGGTGTGCCCTGATTGAGCGCGACACAGTGTGCCATCGCATCAGCGCCAAGCGCCATCCCTGACACAATCGTGAACAAGCGCGCGATTGGTGGCACGATTAATTCAATGGCACGACGGCCGTAGTCACTCACACTTCGTGAGCCGACAACACTGAAGCAGGTTGTCTGGAGCAGTGCGGCATTTCCGCGAACGTATAATTCTTTTGGTGGGCCTTCGATTTGCGCGAGCAGCGCCGGATACGCAGCGTCGCCTTGAACAATAGTAATGCAACTAAACCCCTCCTTCATAGATTTTTTCAAAATTAGTTTCTTGCCACTAGTTGTCTCACAGCTGACACGGCGGTGTCAAGTGCGGGCGCGAGTTCCACCAGTTCATCGGCTGAAAATTTCTGCAACACAAAATCTGCGCTATCAATTTGTTTCGCAGATTCATCAGTGTTGGCGATGCCAATGCGCACTCGATGAAACGCCTGCACACCCAATTTTTCGATGATGTTCACAACACCATTGTGGCCGGCCGCACTTCGATCAAATTGTGTGCGCACCACGCCAAGCGGAAAATCAAGATCATCATGCATGACGATGATATGGTCTGGCGCGATTTTAAAAAAAACAGCAAGTGATTGCACTGCTGCGCCAGACTCGTTCATGAAGGTCGTTGGTTTTGCAATTAAAATTTTTGCGCCGTCGAGGTGCGCGCTCGCAACGTGTGCGCCATGCTTTGTGTCATCGCGCCATGAAGTCACCTCAAGCGTGCGTGCCAACAAATCAGCAGCCATCCAACCGGCGTTGTGCCGTGTTGCCGCGTATTCAGATCCGGGATTGCCGAGCCCCACCACGAGCCACATATTATTGTTTCGTTTTTTTAGTGTACAACGCGATTGGCGTTCCGACAAATCCAAATTCTTCACGCAGTGCGCGTTCGATAAACTTGACGTACGCTTGATTCAAAATTGATTTTGCCGTAATGCTGATTTGGAAGTAGGGTGGATCAGTTGCCAGTTGCTTGATGCCGTAAATTTTTGGAGGGATGTTGCCACCACCGCGTTTCGGGGGATGTTTTGAAATTAATTTGCGCAAGAATTCGTCAATCGTCAACGCATCGATCATGCGGTGACGCGCTTCGAATGCGGCGACGATCACGTCATACAGCTGATGCACGCGATAGCCAGACTGCGCTGACACAAATACAATTTCTGCGTGTTGCAAATGAGGATAGTGACCGCGGATCATGTCAACAAAATCTTTTCGGTTTTCTTCGCTGTGGTCTTCGATCGCATCCCATTTATTAACGACCAGCACGACGCTGCGTTTTTTTTCTTCAATCAAACTGGCGAGCACTTTTTCTTGTGTTGATACGGGTTCGGTTGCATCGATCATGAGCAGCACAATGTCTGCACCTTCCATCGCCACAATGCTTTGCGACACGCCAATTTTTTCAAGACCTTCTGACACATGTGATTTGCGACGAATACCGGCAGTGTCGATAAATTCAATCACTCGATCATGCCATTGCACCATCAAATTAAATGTTTCGCGGGTCGTATGCGGGATGGGCGAGGTGATCACCAAATCTTCGCCCGAAATTTGATTAATGAGCGTTGATTTTCCGACATTTGGTTTGCCTAAAATCGCAACACGAATGTCTGGTTTGATCGAAACGACCTTGGGACGTCGTGGCGCTTTGTTAAACAGTTTAAAAATTTCATCAAGCATGTCACCAACGCCAACGCCGTTTGCGGCTGATATGGCGCGCGGCGTGCCGAAGCCGAGCTTCAACCAATCTTTTTCGTGTACGAGTGATTGAAATCGTGGTGCATCAACTTTGTTCGCAACCAGCAACACTGGAATTTTTACTTTATGTAGCAGTCGTGCGATTTGGCGTTCCTGTGGCATCAAGCCATCGCGCGCGTCGACCACGAATAAAATCACATCCGCATGAGCGATTGCTTTGCGTGTTTGTTCCAAAATTTCTTCTTCAAAATCAACATGTTCGTCAAAGGTGATACCACCGGCGTCAACGATGCGCGACTGCACCCCGCGCCAGGTGAAATTGCCGATGTTGCGGGTGCGGGTGGTTCCCGGTACGTCAGACACAATGGCGAGACGCTGCTCCATAATGCAGTTGAACAACGCAGATTTGCCAACATTAACGCGGCCAACCAAGGCAACGGTGGGAATGCGGAAGTCAACTATTTCGGGGCGACGTTCGGACATAAGGGATCATTCGGCTATATCTGGGTTATTTTCGCCTAAAATCAGGATTATGTCAACTTGCGCTGGCATTTGTTCCGTGCTGTCTGGGGAAACCGGTGGTCGGTTCACAATTTCTTCCGCGTTATACAATTTTTTTACCTTGTCAAAAATCGCCTGATTTTTGTGTGTCACGGAAAAAATTTGTGCGTTCGTGATTGGTCGCAGCGCCGCGTTGCCGATCGCGCTGACGCGATAGCCGTTGCGCTCAAGAATTTTTTTCTGGCGAGCGGCAAATCCTGGGCGCCACGTTCCGTTTTGTACTTCAATTTTAATGTCAGTCATGTCAACGGGCTTTAAAGGCATTTGATCAATCACGCTTTTTGCCGCGGCAATAACGTCAGCGTCAAAAATATTTTTTATGAGCGTGTGAATTTGTCCAAGCGTCGGATCGCGCGGTCGCAGATAAAAGGCGCCTTCAGATACATCCGGATAGAGCACACTTGCTGGATCATCTGAAAAAACAATGCTTTCGATTTTGTCCGCGTCGATTTCCTTGCCAAGCTGCGCGAGTTCGAGGAACTCAGGAATGTCGAGATTGGTGTTGATGTGCGTGTCGAGCGTGCGCAGGATGTCAGTCACGCGCGATGGATGGAGCAGTGTTTCTTTTGATAACAATTTATCACGCACCGCGACCATTAATTTTTGCTGACGTCGCGAGCGCGCAAAATCTGATCCTTCAAAATTATTTCCGTGGCGCGACCGCGCATACTGCAGCGCACGCACACCGTTCAGATGTTGCCACCCTTTTGCAAATGAAATTGTTTGTACTTTAAAATCCCACGTCGGGTATTGTGCGTCGGTGAATGGCTTGTCCACATAGACGTCAACGCCGCCGATGTCGTCAATCATCTGTTCAAATCCGCGGAAGTCAACGCGAATGTAGTAGGGAATTGAGATGCCGAGAAAATTTTCCAGCGTTTCAACAGCAACGTCTGGACCGCTGCCGCGATCCTGCATTTCAGATAATGCATGCGCTTCGTTAATTTTTCGGTAGCCAAGTCCGGGAACTTTGACTACGGTGTCGCGCGGAATTGAAATCAGTGCGACTTGCTTGGTTGACGGTTTGATGTTGGCAACGAGAATGGTGTCGGTGAGCAACCCACCCTCATGCGCCTCACCACCAATGCCAAGCACGGCGATGTTAATCCGATCAGAACGCAATCCGAGTGCCGGGCGCGTCGTGGCGATGAAGAGCGATTTTACTTTTCCCACAAATGATCGCGTATCAATCTGTTCTATTTTATCAATGGTCGGATTCACATTATTTTTTGCAAACATCTGCGCACCAAACCAAGTGGCGCCCGCAAGCAGCACACCAAACAGTAAACAGAAAAAGATGATTAGCATCATCTTTTTTCGTGAGCGGCCTTGGTATGGATAGTGTGGTTCAATGAAATTGACGTGCATACACGCGGTGAATGTTTAGTATACGGTGGATGCTTGTTTTTTTCAACACAAGGATCGTCGCTCGCTCCGACTCGCGAGCATGGGCGCTGCGCACCGACCTGCCACACGCAGGTCTCTCGCGCCCTTCGATCCTTCTGTCATAAAATTAATACACCACCGAACGGTGGTGTATTAATATGGACGACAGAGGGATCGAACCTCTGACCTCACGAATGTGAATCGTGCGCTCTAACCAGCTGAGCTAGTCGTCCGTAGTGAGAAAGAAATTTGAACGCTTGCGTTCGAAACTTCTTTCGAACGGAGGACGAACTAGCAATGAGCGACCGAAGGGAGCGATATTGCGAGTGTCCGTTATGGATATGGCTACAGGAATGTTTTCTGCAGCGCATTGCCGGCCTCTCGCGCGAGAAGAAAGTGTGCATGCAGCCAAACCAATTGACACGAATACTACTTGACTGTTAGGCTATTCGTCAAGTCAACATTCAGCAGCTCATGGAGGTTGCAGATGAGTTATGCAAACGTACTGAATATTGAGTTCGATGAAGAAACCTATGCATTGCGATTGGTAGTGACGCGTGACGCATTCGCATCGTTTGTCATTCGGAGAACCATTTCTCGCGACGAATGGAATATGCAGACACTTCTGCGTAATCGGACGGTGAAGCGGCTAACTCTCGAAGCGTTTGCGATCGCGGTACATCATGCGCACATCATGATGGTCGAGCCTGACTGGGCGCGTTGGCTTGTTGCGGATTGTCAACGCCCACTGTGGAACTATCGGCCGTGTGAAGTGTTGGAACTCATGCCGTATCGGGATCGGATCGGTTTTGATTGGGATTACTACTGCGGGCATATGCACGCGAATGGAATCCTGATCATCCGCATGGCAACCGGATCGCGTGTGCCGGGTGTGGCGCGCTACTACTTGCGCACCTGCGACCCGGGCGAGGGGCTCAATTCAATTCATGTTGACGAGGACGTGCCGCTGTTTATGCGCGTACTGATCGCGCGCGCCACTGATCCGACGGCTGATCAACGTACGATTTCAGCGTTGTGCGATGCGCTCCAACAGCTGCTGACACTTGCCATGATGTACGTGCGCCAAAATGCCTACGCCCAATACCGCGCCGTGCTGCGGTATTTCGTCGAAGAAAAACTCACTGAACTGCATTGAAATAAAAAACCGGTCGCATGCCCCCGAACAAACCCTCGGCAGTGGCGCGCGAACCGGTTGATTTTATTTCAACGCCTCTTTCAAATTTTTTCCTGCTTTAAATTTCGGCACCGTGACAGACGGAATCTGGATTTTTTGTGTTGGATTTTGCGGATTAACGCCCGTGCGACCGGCGCGTTTTTTGGCGCTAAACGCGCCAAAGCCGGCGATCGTAACTTCGCCACCAGCTTTGAGCGTGTTAATCACGGTAGCAACAAACCCTTCGACAACATCTTCTGCTTGTTTCTTTGACAAGCCTGTTGATTCAGCGAGATGCGAGATGAGTTCCGCTTTGTTCATAACAAAAAAATTACATGAATTATTTCATTATGAATTATACGCATTTGGCTTTATTGACGCAAATTGGTTATCAACAACCCACAATAATTATCGTGCGTATTCAATCACGCGACTTTCGCGAATCACTGTCACTTTGACCTCGCCCGGCACATGCAAATCACTCTCGATTTTTTTCGCAATGTCTTTGGCCAAGTTGTAGGCGCCATAATCATCAACGTCTTGTGGACGCACAAACACGCGCATTTCGCGACCAGCCTGAATCGCGTACGCCTTGTCAACGCCTTCGAATGACGTCGCAACTTTTTCCAATTCTTCGAGGCGGCGTACATATTGCTCATACGAATCGCGACGCGCACCCGGACGTGCACCGGAAATCGCGTCAGCAGCCTTGATAATACAACCGAGCAATGTTTTTGGTTTATCCTCATGGTGTGCAATCGAACAATACGCAATTTCTTCCGGCAGTCCAAATTTTTTCATGAGTTGATACCCCAATTCTGGATGCGACCCTTGCGTGTCGTGGTCAATCGCTTTGCCTACGTCGTGGAGCAATCCAGCTTTACGCGCTTGAATCGGGTCAATACCCAGCTCGTCCGCCAGCATGCTCGACAAATACGCGACCTCGATCGCGTGCAGCAGCTGGTTCTGTCCGTATGACGTGCGAAATTTCAACCGACCGATAATCGAAATCAATTTCGGTTCAATGCCGGCAACGCCAAGTTGGTAGAGCGCATCCTCGCCGGCTTTGCGGCAATCAATAGCTAATTCTTTTTTCGCTTCCTCAACAACTTCTTCAATGCGCGCCGGATGGATGCGGCCGTCTGACATTAATTTTTCAAGTGTCAACCGCGCGACCTGGCGACGAATCGGGGAAAAGCCGGACACCATAATTGATTCCGGCGTTTCGTCGATAATCAATTCGCAGCCAGTCAATTTTTCGATTGTCTGAATGTTGCGACCTGCTTTGCCAATGATGCGTCCCTTCATTTCATCGTTCGGCAGCTGCACGGTCGTGGTTGTGGTTTCGCCTGCATGCGATCCGGCGTAGCGATAGACCACGGTGGTCAAAATTTTCTTAACTTCTTTTTCATAGTATTCAGACGACTCGCGACCCAATTTCATGATGCGGGTACTCAGCGCCTCCTGTTCGCTTTCCTCGACAAGTTTCATCATACGATCTACAGCCTCATCCTTGGTGAGTCCGGCAATTGCTTGCAATTTGCCCAGCTGCTCCTCGCGCGCTTTTTCCGCTTCAGCTTGAATTGCTTTCACGCGGTCAGCCTGTGCCACCAATTTGGCGTGACGATCTTGCAATTCGATCGACTTTTGTTCAAAGGTCGTTTCACGTTTTTCAAGTCGCTGCTGTTGTTCTTTTAAATCATGGCGAATTTCATCTTGCGATTTTTTTGCGTCGTCAATAACGGTGATTGCTTGTTCACGCGCTTTGAGCAAAATTTCTTGCTCCTTTGTTTTGAGATCTGTCAGGATTTTTTCTGCATGTGCTTCTGCTGAATCAGCTTGTGAGCGTGCATGCGCCTTGCGGCCATAATAACCAATAACAACGGAAACGCCTGCGATAATGAGGGCGATAAGTGCGTCGAATAACATACGGCGGGTGGTTAATCCGTCCGCGTACGAAGAATCTTCCTTAACATTTCAGAAAAGGGTGAAAGAAATTTGCTGTGGTAAGCGAAGAATTGGACAGGTAAGTGTGCATGGTACTTCAATACGAGGACGGTTTCAGAATTTAATAAGGTACGGAGTAACTATACGCCGCGTGGGCGGGGCTTGTCAATCACTTTGGAACTTCGTGCGTCCGTGCTACAATACTCCCCGAATATGTATTTGAAGCGCGTTGAAATTCAGGGGTTTAAATCTTTTGCGAGCAAAGTTGCGTTTGAGTTTAACGAACCGCACGGCGCGTCGCGATCCATCACGGCAATTGTGGGGCCGAATGGTTCGGGCAAATCGAATTTTGCGGATGCGGTGCGCTGGGTGTTGGGTGAGCAGTCGATGAAAACACTGCGCGGCAAAAAATCTGAAGATGTCATTTTTGCTGGGTCAGACAAAAGAGCGCGGCTTGGCTATGCGGAAGTTGCCGTGCATTTGGTGAATGAAGGCGTTGCAGCAGTGGCAGCGGGCGACGAATACGATTGGATGAACGTGCCGGAGCTCGTTATTTCGCGTCGACTGTATCGCGAAGGTGATGGTGAATATTACATCAACGGAAGTCGTGCGCGCTTGAGCGACATTCAGCTGCTCCTCGCCAAGGCGCATTTTGGACAAAAAACATACACCGTGATCGGGCAAGGTTTGATTGATCAAATTTTGCTTGTGTCGCC
>MFQD01000045.1:14354-15876 GCA_001782975.1 Candidatus Magasanikbacteria bacterium RIFCSPHIGHO2_02_FULL_50_9b | reverse complement strand
AGGGAACGTACATTCAAAGTGCCTTTCTGACCGGCACGATGAGCCCGTCAATTCGAATTTCAGTTGGTTAAATTAAATTGGTGCGTTTAAAAAAGAGCGGCCGCTCGTGTCGCTCTTTTTTACTACCTTGTGATTTGTAATACAATGTAATACAAATCACAACCATGCACAAAAGAGGCTCGGTCGCGCAGCCGCGACAAAATTTTGATTTAACCCAAACATTTGTTACAATGCACCGCGTATGACCACTCAACCCAACGTTCGCCCGTCATGGGATCAATATTTCATGGACATTGCGCTCATGGTTTCGAAACGCAGTAACTGTTGCACGCGGCAAGTTGCGGCACTCATTATCAAAGACAAACGAATCATTTCAACCGGCTACAACGGCACGCCGCGCGGCACAAAAAATTGCGACGAGGGTGGCTGCGCACGCTGCTGGGCGCGATCACATGGTACGGTCGCTGCTGGCACGCAGCTCGATGAATGCACCTGCTCGCACGGCGAAGAAAATGCGATTGTGCAGGCGTCGTATCACGGCGTTGCGATCAAAGATTCAACGCTCTACACGACGTTTTGCCCCTGCCTCATGTGTGCAAAAATGTGTATCAACGCCGGTATCAAAGAAATCGTATTTGCCGCAGAATATCCGCTCAACGATATGGCGCGCGATTTGCTTGAACAAGCCGGTGTTGCACTCCGAAAACTATGAAAAAAATTATTGGATTTGTCGGCCACATCGCGTCCGGCAAAGGAGCGGCCTGCGATTATTTCATCGAACAGCACCATGCCGGCTATCACAAATTTTCAACCATGCTCGCGGACTTATGCGACCGGCTCTATCTTCCGCACAATCGTGACAATCTCATTCGCATGTCAGAGTGCATTCGTCATGAATTTGGCGAAGACACCATGGCGCGCGTGATTGCTCGCGACGTTGATGGCGACGCGCATGAAATAATTTGCGTTGATGGTATTCGACGACTTGCAGACATTGTTGAATTGAAAAAACTTCCAGATTTTGTGCTCGTCTATATTGAAGCAGACGTACGCACGCGATTTGCACGACTCGCCGCACGCAATGAAAAAGTTGATGACGCTACCAAAACATTTGAACAATTTTTGGCCGACGAGCAACGACCGACCGAACTCTCCATTGATGAGGTGGCAGCCGAGGCGCACCTGACGCTCTCGAATAACGGTTCGATTGAAGAATTTCACACCGCGCTCGACGCGCTCGTTCAAAAACCATGACCCCGATCCTCCCGCAAATCCACAAGCCGCGCCGCGAGCAACTTGCGGTCTATAAATTCTCCGAGCGGCTCGACATTCCGAAGATGGTTCTGTTTTCAGATCTTCACCTCTACGGAAAAAACAACCGCTCCATCAGCGTGTTTCCGGAAAACGTGCGCGAGCTGTTTAAAATGTTGCAAAAATATTTGGACAAAGGGTATGAACTGTATGGGCTTGGCGACATTCTCGAGGGGTGGCGGTTTCAACCAAAACAGATCATAAAAATGCA
>MFQD01000045.1:0-14342 GCA_001782975.1 Candidatus Magasanikbacteria bacterium RIFCSPHIGHO2_02_FULL_50_9b | reverse complement strand
GGATTTTTTGGTAAAAAATGTCCATCTCATTCGTGGTAATCACGATTGGACAGCGTGGCGACGGATTGAAAAAGAAAATGGCATTCAGACACACGAATTTTTGCAAGTTGGTCCGGTGTTTCTGTCGCACGGCCACAGCGCGGACCCGATAAACAAAAAATCGCCATGGTACAGTCGCTACGCCACCAAGGTTGCCGGCATCATGAAACGCGCCGGAGTGAACACTGATAAATTGTATCGCCGCGCCAAGTTGAAACATGGTGAACGCTTGATGGAACGGTACCGCGCACACACATTTCAGTTGCAGCAAACGGTCGCTCCTGATGCGCACATTTTTTGCTACGGTCATTTGCACATGCCCTATGTCGACACATCGCTCGACGGCGCGCTCATTGTCAATTTGGGATCAATTGCAAACTATGTCCGCGTGTTTTCATTTGTCGAAATCACGCCAGAGCAGCTGATTTTGTGGAAGGTGACGCTCTAGTTGACGGTGAATTGTTTTTCTGCACGTTCTTTGTTAAAATCACCGAAACGACCTATGCCGCTCGAATCACACGACCGAGACATTTTCGCCATAACCGGCCTTTCGCCTGAAGTCCAGGCCGTTGCTTTTGCTAAATATTCGCGCTCTCAGGAATCTGTCAAAACAACAATCGACGATTTGACGGATGAAAAATCCGCCGAGTTTCACGAAAAATGGGTGATCGGCTATGGCGATGCGTCTGTCGCTGACATGGCAATGATTGCTGTCGCGCTTGAAAACGTTTCAATGCTCGCGAGCAAATCAATCGAAGATCATCGCCTCGCCTCATACCAAGAGAAATCATCGCGCTATGTGCCGTTTGATCCGACGAGATTTCACAAGCCAGATGTGTTCATGGCACATGATGCGATGCGCGAGACATACATTCGTGCAGTTGAATCACTCATGGCTGGCTATGTTGCATTGACTGACGGCATGATCGCATATTTCCGCGCAAAATATCCAAAGCCCGATGACATGCTCGACAAGCCCTATGAAAATAAACTGCGCGCGCGGTCGCTTGATGTGGCGCGATATGTGATGCCCGTTGCGACGTTGACCAACATCGGGATGCTCGCATCAGCGCGCGAAATTCGGTACATGTCAGCACGTTTAAAAGCGTCTCCGCAGGGTGAAATTCGGGCAATTGGCGATGAGTTGCAGCGCGCGGCACTTGAGCCAGCGTACAATCCGCAAAATAAAAAAATTGAGCCGCTGCTCGTTCGCTTGCTTGATGGTGGCGCTGATCAAAATCTGATCGATGAGTTGCGCACCGCGTTGCGATTGTCCATTCGAGGCGCACCAACATTGATCAAACACACCGAGCCACGCGAATATTTGTTAAAAAAAGACCGGATCGCAAAAGTTGCCGGAATGTTTCTTGGTGACGAATGCGTGGCCGACGATGAACCCCGTGTTGATCTCGTATCAAATGTGTCACCAGAAAATGAATTGATTGCTTCGTTGTTGTATCCGCACACTGCCTGTTCATTCCGCACGCTAGCTGACCGCGCAGAAAAACTTTCAGCAAGTCAAAAACGCGCGCTCATTTCAGCAGTGAATGACAATCGAACATCGCACGACAATTTGAGCCGCGAATTCGAGGTGGGCAACTACTTTATTTTTGACACGCTCATGGATTATGGCGGCTATTGCGACATGCAGCGCCACCGCTTAACGAGCCAATTAACACAACCACTGTCCCCGGTCTACGGCTATGAAATTCCGCGCGATCTTGCAGATGCCGGATTGCTTTCGCGCTTTGAACAGTTGTTGGAAGACAATCGTGCCGCGTTTGAAACGCTCGCAAGCTTTAATGCGGACGAAGCACGATTTGTGCTCGCAAAAGCGTGGCGAAAACGCACGGTGTTTAAAATGAATCTGCGTGAGTTGTATCACATTGTTGAATTGCGTTCGCGCTCTGGCGGCCATTTTTCATATCGAACACTGGTGTACGATATGTATGAACGGGTGCGCGCGCATCACCCACTGCTCGTGGAACATCTCCGCGCCGTCAAAATGGACTTTGACGCGGATTTCTTTGGACGTTAAAATTGGCGCACTATGTTTATCATGGTTGATGGAGTTGATGGATCAGGTAAGAGCACGGTTTCACGCGCGTGGCGGGACATGTTTGAAGCGCGCGGGATGAAAATTTTCGATACCGTGGCGTTTGAAAAATCAAATGGTCGCATTGCAACAATCGATGATGCGGGTGACGCTGACGTCATCTGTTCTGCCGAACCGGGGTATGCAGGTGTTGGAAAATTTTTACGCGACAACATGCTCAAGGCAGGTTCGGCTTATTCAGCGCGCGAGGTGACAGAAAGTTTTGCGGAGCAACGGCGCGAACGCTATGAGGCGTTGATTATTCCGGCGATCAAACGCAAATTGTTAATTGTGCAAGATCGCGGAATCACTTCCTCGCTGGCATATCAACCGACGATGAGCCCAGAAATCACTGAAGATTTTGTCGCTTCGCTCCCCGGTAACCAGCTGGCGATCGAATGGCGGCCTGATGTGGTGATTATTTGTGAAGTGCCGCCAGACGTTGCGCTCGCACGCCTCGCGCGGCGTGCTGACAAATCAGATGACGCAATGTTTGAACAACGTGACTACATGGCGCGCATCGCGCAACGTTATCTTACAGATTCATGGAAAGTATTTTTGCAAAAACAAGGTTCGCAATTTATTTCATTTGATGCAGATCAGCCAATTGCATTGGCAATCAAGGCGGCGCAACATCTGCTGCTTGATCTGATATACTAGAGACCGATTTCCCTTCTATGCAACTTGAATCAATCATCGGTCTTGAAATTCATGTACAACTGTCAACGCAGTCCAAGATGTTTTGCGCGTGTGACAATCGCAATGAATTGATGCCGCCAAACACTGCGGTGTGCCCAATTTGTCTCGGCCACCCCGGAACATTACCAACGCCAAACGAGGCAGCGGTTCGCGCCGCAATCAAACTCGGTTTTGCGCTCGGCTGCACCATCGCGCCACGACTTAAATTTGATCGCAAACATTATTTTTATCCAGATTTGCCGAAAGGATATCAAATTTCGCAATACGACGAACCGATTTGCAGCAACGGCTCGTTTACGTTTGATGGAAAAACTGTTGGTATCGAGCGGGCGCATCTCGAAGAAGATGCGGCAAAATCATTTCACGGCGTGGGCGGGGAAACACTCGTTGATTTTAATCGCGGCGGATCACCGCTTGTTGAAACCGTAACGCGTCCTGATTTTCGGACGCCGCATGACGCAAAATCTTTTTTACAAGAAATGCAGCTGCTGGTTCGCGCACTCGGCATCTCTGACGGCGACATGGAAAAGGGTCATATGCGCTGTGATGCAAATATTTCTTTGCGCCCCGTTGGAGACGAAACGCTCTATCCAAAAACCGAAGTAAAAAATATTAATTCGTTTCGTGCCGTTGAACGCGCGCTTGAATATGAAATTCGTCGACAGACTGAATTGTGGAAAGACGGTACGGCGCCTGCAGTGAGCTCAACACGCGGCTGGAACGACATTGAGATGAAAACAAACGAACAACGAACCAAAGAAGCGGCTCATGATTATCGATACTTTCCCGAGCCTGACATTCCGCCTTTTTTAATCGGACCACTCCTTGAACAGTGCCGCCGCGATATTCCGGAATTGCCTGCTGCAAAACGAACGCGCTTTCAGGAAGAATATGGATTCGCGACGCAAGACGCACGACAATTAATTGCAGACGAGGCGTTGGCGAATTATGCTGAGCAGGTGGTCAGTGAATTTTTTGAATGGGTTCGCTCGAGCGCGCCGGATACTGACGAAACGGAACTCAAGAAAAAAAGTGCGAAGCTAATTTCTGGGTGGCTGCTCACCAAATATCTTGGTGCGCTCAATGACGCTGGACGATTATTCACGCCCGACACCATCACGCCTGAAAATTTTGCAGAATTTTTAACACTCGTCTATCTCGGAAAATTAAATTCAACAACCGGCCAGCGCGTTTTGAAACAGATGATTGAAACAGGTGCTGATCCAAGCCAGATCATTGAGACAGAGCACCTCGGGCAAGCCGATGGTGTGGCGCTTGATCGGTGGATAGCAGAAACAATTGAAGAAAACCCAGAACAAATCGAACAGTTTCGGTCTGGTAAAACGGCGGTGCTGCAATTTCTCGTCGGAAAAGTGATGAAAAAATCACGCGGCACTGCGGATCCTGAAGAGGTTGCCGTGCAATTTCAAGAAAAAATTTAATCAAACGGAATGTCGAGCACCGGTCGGGTGGAAACTGGTGCACTCATATTTGATTTTGCATCGGCCGATGACGAAGCCAAAGGTTTTGAACTCACCGAAACGCTGTGCGATGCGCTATTACGATCGCCGGTAATTGAAACACTATGAATCTGCTCGCGCACCACTGAATCTTTGAGTGCGAGCCGCGTTTTATCAAATTCAGAGAGTCGCTCCTGCTTCACCTCCTGTGAGCGAATTCTGTCAACAGACGCAGCAACACGCTCGGCCTTGCGAAACACATCACGCGCGCGACTTGCATCGCTCACCGCACCGGATGACTCGAGTTTTTTTAAAATATTTTTCGCATCTTTGACGTTCGTGATGTTTTGCAGAGATTTTTGTGCACCAATATGGGTCAGCGCACTTTTCACGCCGCTCGACCCAACGCCGAGCGCAGACTTTAAGACACTTTGAAATTTATTTGCAGAAAATCGCGGACCAAGCGACATAAATCATCACTAGAATTATACCACACAATCACCGAATTTTTTCGAAACCATGTTTGTTGGCGTCGAGCGTATTGTCGGGTGCGCGTGATCATCCGGTCTCGCGCCTCATCGCACGAAATTGATCCGTCAAGCAGTGCTGAAATTTCTGCAACGCCAATTGCTTTCATCCCGGGTTCGTCGTGTGTGTGTCCCTCACGCAACAATTCCTGCACTTCTTTGATCGCGCCACCACCCAACATCTCATCAATACGCGCTGCAATGCGCGTGTGCAACACATCACGCTGCGCGGTGACGCCGATCCACAACGGTTCGTAGGGCGTTGGCTCACGCTCAACGCCGAACGAACGCATTGAGACTCCGGTTTGCAACGCGACCTCAAGCGCACGCTGCACGCGACGCGGATTTTTCAGATCCAAAAATTCTAAAATTTCTGGATCGCGCGAACGCAGCTCGTCAAGAACCTGTGACGGCGATAATCGCGCGACCTGCTCACGAATTTTGATACTTGTCACTGGTGGCGTTGTCGTGCGATGAATGAGTGCGTCGACATATAACCCCGTTCCTCCAACAATGATCGGAAGTTTTCCACGACGCCATACGTCAGCGATACACTGATCCGCGTCAACACGATATGCCGCAAACGAATACAGCTCACTCACCTCCCGAAAACAATAGAGATGCGTTCCCGCGAGTTCGCGCGGTGCAGCACTCAAAATCGACAAACCGCGATACACCTGCGTCGCGTCTGCATTAATTATTTCACCATCATTTTTTGCGCGAATCTCTTCAGCTACCAGCGACTTCCCAGCAGCCGTTGGCCCAACAATCAAAATGATCGGAATTTTTTTCAAAAATTTCATCTCACTTCACGGGCAGAATTTTCACCTCAATGCGCGTCGGAACTTTTGGCGCATGCTCAATCCATGGCGGAAAAAACTTCACCGCAACAGAGGCAACTCCTTTGATTGATTTAATCTGATCCGAAATTTGTTGCCGCGTCTGACCCATAAACATGGCGGGTTGAAACGCTGCTGAACGCGCGTCAAGAACGGCGCGACCCTCGCGATAAATTTGCAGCGTTGCCGTCTTTTTTTCAACATTGATCGATTGGAGTGACACGACGGGCGCATCGCTCAAAAAAACCACCGTGTGATAGGGTGTCGGCGTCTTACTCTGCACTTCTCGATCCGCCGCCGCAAACACTGCTGACTTTGGATACGCGACATATGCCATTGTTCCTGACGACACAATTTTAAAATCACCAACTTCATCGCCCGGTTTTGCTGAACTCACTGCTTTGATATTCACCGTCGTGTAGAGTACACCGTGCCCTTGCGGAACATTGATGGACGTCAACTCGCGCTGACCGATTTCAAGCAGCGCTTTGCGTGCCTCTTCTTGTGCTTTATCAATATCACCCTGTGAAACAACACCAGCCTTGCTTGAACCACCGGTCATGGCCTGTTTGCTTTCGCCAAACACAATTTTTTGTTGCGCCGGATTGAGACCGGGAATGGTAAATTTGGTCGGCCCAATGTCACCCTCTTTGCCCGGCTTGTCTGCAACTACTTCAGCCGACGCAGTACTACGCGCCGGTACAGTCACCGCGCGCGATAAACGAAAAAGTACACCACCGTCGCTCAAAAAACGGGTCGTTGCAACGAGCGGTTGCGGTGCGCTCCCGTCGTTGTGCACGATCACCGTGCCATGCGCCTTGCCCGGTTTGTCAGTAACGGTCGTTGGTTTAAAGGTGCTCTCCGTACTTGTCGTCACCGTTACCACAACACCATTGAACGCGCCACTGCTTGCCGGATTTTCAGAAATCTCAGCGGCAAATGCAGCTGCAACCGGAATGGCATCCTGTGCGATCGTGACCGTTGCACGTTGAAAGGTAAAAAAGGCAATGATCAAAACAACAATTACCGTTGCGCTCATGAACGTGAGCGCAAGGCGACGATACAAATTCACTTTGTGCGGAGTGTGAGTTGCCGCGTCGATTGAAATACGCGGACGCGAATGGGAAAAAAATGACGGCTCTTCTTCTGGTTGATCAAATTCCTGAATCGCGCGACGGCGGGTTGCAACAACGCGCTTCACCGCACGCTTTTTTACCACTGCTTTGCGGCGTGGTTGCGATTCTGGTGACCGATCGTCCGCGTTCTCGCCGTCGATCGGCATGTCAAATTCTTCTGCCATACATTAAAATTATTCACTCACGCGGAACACTTCTGACACCGGCGTCAATCCTTCCGCGGCCTTCAGTATACCATCTTGCGCCATAGTTACCATACCATCAGTCATTGCCTGCTTTTGAATGTCGAATTCAGACATTTGAGCGCCCAAAATCAGTTTTTCGATTTCTGGCGACATGGTGAAAATTTCATAGATGCCGATGCGCCCCTTAAAACCCAGTTGACGGCATTCAGGGCACCCCGGCGCCGTGTAAAATTTTGCCGTGTCGATTGAGAATGTGATATTCGCTTTAGGCGATAAATCAGACATTGTTTTTGCAACGCGCTCTTTGTCTTGCGGGGTCAACGCCGTTTCAACTTTGCATTTTTCGCATAATTTTCTGATGAGGCGCTGGCCGATGATCGCGTTGAGCGCAGGCGCGAGCAAAAATGGTTTCACCCCCATTGAAAGAAAACGTGGAATCGCACCAGCGGCACTATTGGTGTGAATCGTTGAGAGCAGCAAGTGACCGGTGAGCGCTGCTTGAATCGCCACTTCTGCCGTTGGCAAATCACGAATTTCACCGACCATACAAATATCCGGATCCTGACGCAAAATCGATTTGAGTGCATCCGCAAAGGTGTAACCCTTGCTCGGATCAATCTGCGATTGGTTCACGCCCTCAAGTTTATATTCAACCGGATCTTCGAGCGTAATAATTTTAACGCCCGGCTGATTTTTCTTTTTCAAAATCGTGTACAACGTCGTTGTTTTTCCAGAACCGGTCGGACCGGTGGTGATCACCATACCGTTCGGGCGATCAATTTCATGAACGAGTCCATCAAACGCCGTTCCGCGAATGCCGAGAGAATCAAGCGCGACATTTGCCTGTGGTTTCAAAATACGCATCACCACGCTTTCGCCATATGCCGTTGGGATCGTGGAAACACGCACATCAATTTTTCCCATTTCCAACACGAGGGTGATGCGTCCGTCTTGTGGTTTGTCATCGATGTTGATTTTCAGTGCTGACAATAATTTGATGCGTCCAATTATTTTTTTCCACGCGTCTGATGGCACATTTCCGATTTCATGCAGCATGCCGTCGAGACGCAAGCGCACGATGACTTTCGTTTCTTCCGCCTCAACGTGCACGTCTGACGCATTCATCTTAAATGCAGCGGCAAAGATAAGTGCAACAAAATCCGTTGTGTTCACTTCTTTCATTTTTGCCGCCAATTCTGGCAACGAATTAAACAGTGGCGCAAATTTGTCGAGGTCTGCCTGTGTAATCGTAACGTCGCGCGAAATGTTGGTAATTTTTGGAAGCGACGCGTAGAGCATCGCCGCCTTTTCAAAACTTTCATCCGTGATGATGTACGGAACCAGCTTCAATTTTTTGTCGCGCGCAACGCTTGCCAAAAATTGCTGCACCACTGTGTCCGCGATGTTGACCACCCCAATGCGCGCCTCTGCTCCTTCGATAAAAAACGGGACGACTTTGTGCTGACGAGCCAGTTCTTCAGGAATTGTTTGCAACGACTCAGGTGGGACCGGAAATTTGCGCAAATCCATGTAGCGCAATTTATATTTTGCCGCAGTCTCTTGCGCCATCACCTCTTTTTTATCCAAGTCAATGCGCTGCATTTTTTCTGCCAATTTGTCGTCGGCAGTTTTTTCGTCCGATGCCTTAATGGGCGCCGTCGCCGCACCGGCGCCACCAGACGCGGCAGCAGGCGCAACCGGTTTTTTGATGAAGTCTGAAAGTCCAGCGACACCGCCATCCATATAAAAAAGTGCGCTACGCGGCGCGGCGCTCAACCATTGAGCGCACAAACCGAATCACTTTGCTGACCGGTTCATCGAGTTGCATACGATCAAACAGCACCACAATCGACATATAAAACCAAGTGGTGTAGATCGCGGCGATAAACCAAACGGCGCCAAACAAAATCGTCAAATTCACGACAACAATTGGCGCGACGAGCCCCGTTGCCGAGCGCATCAAAACTGCAAAATACAGAAGCGGGACGAACAAAATCGCAAAGACTAGTTTTGCGATCGCGGCAGCGACCACATTTGCGATGAGAAAAATCACACCAACTTCGAGCGATGCAAGCCAGTGACGGCCAAACATTTTGAGCGCATGTTTCAATGCGGCTCCAGCGCGCTGTTTTTCAAGAACCACATAGCAGGTCGCATAGAGCGCGACAAACGTTACCAAAATATCGATGACTGAGAGCGCAACAAATCCACCGATAAACAAAACTTTTGGCCACCACACATCTGGCCACGCGTCGAGCGCGGTTTGGATTGCATATATGCCAGCGGCAATGACAACTGCTGCAATAATTTTAATCACCAACACACCGACGATACTCCAAAAATGTGCAGACGCCGCGTGCCACGCTGCTTTGAATGAGTAGAGCCGTTTGCGAAAAATATAATCGCCGGCTGACATGATTGCGCCCTGCGATTGAATCACCATGAACGTGAATAATGCAACGGCGATAACACACGCAAGCGAAATTGCAATACCGATAGCTGCTTGCGACCACGAATTCGGAGAAACAACGGGCAAAAACCATTCACGACTTTGCGCTGCGGCGAACGCTGCAGTTTTTCCGAGTGACGTGATTTTAAAGAGTCCGCCGAGCGAGTAAAAAAATTGCGACTGACCCATGAACAACGCGAATGCACCAAGTACCCAAAGCGCAGGGTGACGCCAGGTGACAGACCAAGCGTCGCGGAGGACGTGGCGGTAGAGTTTTTGAGACATAAGAGCGGATAGTCAAAAGTGATGTAAGTATAACACACACCATGCGTGCGTTGCTATTGTGGCGGGCACTGTGTTTCCTTCCCGCACGAGAGGCCAGCAACGTGCTTCAGGAAACACAGTGCCCGCCCGAACACTAACTCACTCTTTGCATCTTTACTCACATTTATTCACCGGCTCGTCTTGGGCGATATTGACATTTTAGTTGTTTTAGATTAGTGTGTGAGCAGTCAGTTTAGACTCATTCCTCTGGCGCGGCGGGTGCTGTGTTTTGAGGGAAGAGCGCTTCCACTTGCATGTGAAACATCATGCACTTCGGGGGATCCATGGTTCCGAATTGCAAACACTGTAATGCTGCGGATGGTCCGCGGCGGAAATACGTTCAAGCAGCAACGGTGGCTCAGGAGGGAAACAAGAACTGGGTCATCGCGTTCTTCGCGTCGCTGTGCGTGACGATTTCCTCGGTCTTCGTACTGTACGTTGCGACTGACGGATTTCAACAGGCCAGGCAGTCGCCTCCGACGACGGCACCGTTTCTCCCTCTGCTCGGTACACTCCTCGGTGCCAGCTTGCTGGTGGCATCTGGCGCGAAGGTGATCGCCTACTGGGATCAGCTCAGCCGCTACAACAACGGTATCAGGCTCTACGCCTACAAAGGCGACGGTTCGGACGACCAGCTGCAAGCTGAAGGTTGGCATGTTCACTTCAACGGCGTCGGGTTGAATCCAATGTCCACCTTGACACTCGTCGGACCGTTCAACACTGGTGGGAGCAGGATCGGCACGGAGGCGTTGAGCTGGGCGATCGCCGAGCCGCTGGAGGTGCTGTCATATGGGAGTGCGGTAGGCACTCCTGTTCTGCTGGAAAATCGGGTGGGCGAGCGTTTCTACCTGTCCGATTCGATCAACCTCGTGCAACTGATGGAGCACGCCGGCTCGCCCGCGAGTCTCATCGTCCATCTCAACAAGCTGACGCAAATCTACACGGGTGCCATTCCAGCGCACGTGATGAGCGCGCTCATCAGCAACATGCAGAAGAGCGGACGCACGCGGCAGTCACCCATCGCAGCGGCGTGGACCATGATCGTGGAAGAATTGGCAGCCATGGTGTGGACAGGCTCCACGGCAGAGGACGAGGCACGGGTGGCGGAAATTTGCATTCGTCACATGGCCGCATCCTACAAGAAGCATATGGCGGTTGTCCCCACCACGGCATAACGCCCGTGCGCAACCACGCTGTCGCCAACACGGTCGGTCAGATGAGCAGATTCCTGTGCTCTCTGGTCGACCGTTTTTAATTAAATTGATCGAGAATGGGGAACGACACCATGCATGATATTACGCATAAGGGGTATTGCGTCTCCCGAAGCGAGTTGCTGACCTCTCGAGCGGGAGGGAGACGTAATACCCATCAATGGTGTAGTATCATCAGATCGTCTCTGCTCCCTTCTCTATTCCAACAAGTTCAACAAATTCCTTTTCCTCAAGCGTCTCTTTCACCAACAATTCATTCGCGATTTTATCAAGTGTCGCGCGATGTTTCCCGAGCAAACGCGTAGCCTGATCGCCCGCTGCTTTCACCAAGCGACTGACTTCAGCATCAATCAGTTCAGATGTTTTTTCACTATAATCGCGCTCAGGCATTCCTTGTCCGACATACATGAGCTCCTCGCGCGTGCCGAATGTGCGCGGGCCAAGCGCGTCGCTCATGCCGTATTGCGTCACTGCATCGCGCGCGATGCGCGTTGCAGTTCGCAAATCGCTCGAAGGGCCGGTTGACACCATGTCATCACCAAAAATTAATTTTTCCGCTGCCCAACCGCCAAGCGCCATCGCAAGATCATCAACAAATTCCGCACGGGTGTGATAGTGTTTATCCTCAATCGGCATCTTCAACGTATACCCGCCCGCATGCCCGCGCGAAATGATCGATACTTTGCGAATCGGATCAGTGTGTTTCAACAGATGAGACACCAGTGCATGGCCGCCTTCGTGATATGCCGTCATTTTTTTCTCATCCTGTGAAAACACATGGCTGCGACGTTCGGGCCCGAGCAGCACTTTGTCAATTGACTCCAAAATTTCAATGAGCCCAATTGTTTTTTTCACGCGCCGCACGGCCAGAATCGCCGCTTCATTCATCAAATTTGCCAAATCAGCACCAGTGAAACCCGGGGTGCGTTCGCCAATGTTGCGCAACGAAATTTCCGGATCAAGTGGTTTATTCTTGGCGTGAATTCCCAAGATCGCCTCGCGCTCATTGATGTCTGGATACGTCACGGTCACGCGGCGGTCAAAACGACCGGGACGCAACAGCGCTGGATCCAACACATCAGCGCGATTCGTTGCCGCAATGACGATGATTCCGCTGTTCGCTTCAAATCCATCCATCTCAACCAAAATTTGATTCAATGTTTGTTCTCGTTCATCGTGCGAGCCGCCCATACCAGAGCCGCGACGGCGGCCTACTGCATCAATTTCATCAATAAACACAATTGCCGGTGCCAATTTTTTTGCGCGTGCAAACAGATCGCGCACACGCGACGCGCCAACACCAACAAACATTTCAACAAATTCAGAACCAGACATATGCAAGAATGGCACACCAGCCTCACCCGCGACTGCGCGCGCGAGCAAGGTTTTTCCCGTTCCCGGCGGACCCATCAACAACACACCTTTTGGAATTTTCGCACCCATGCCCGTGAACTTTTCAGCGGTCTTCAAAAATTCCACCACTTCCTGCAACTCTTCTTTTGATTCTTTCATGCCCGCGACGTCCGCAAACGTTACTTTCACTTTTTGGTCAGCCGCAACTTCTTTGGCAACCGATTGTCCAAAACCCATGGCTCGCGAATTCGCGCCCTGCACTTGCCGGGCCATGAAATAAAAGAGCGCGACAATCAAAATAATCGGCCCAAACACCGGAACCAACACACCAACCCAATAGCGCCAGCCCGTTTCACCAACAACAGCGAGCTCAACACTCTGCAACTGTTCTGGCGTCACGCCATAGGTGCGCAACACGGTTGGCAATGACTCGCCAACTTCCTTACGCGACACCATTTTTTTGCCATCAGTCGCGGTGATTGCCAAGTCAGAATTCATCACCTCAATTTTCTTCACGCTCTTTTGCTGAATGCTGGTCGCCAATTCTGACAAACTCACGGTACGCACCTCTTCCTTTGACGTGCGTACTACATTTGCAATGAGTGCGAGGAGCACCATTGCACCAATGAAGATGCCGATGTTCTTGATGAACGGGCGCATAGTTTTGAGATTACGCCGTTGCCGACGCCTCCGCTTCGGTTTTGTCGTCACTAATTTTTTCTTCACTCTTGGTTGCTTTTTCAGATTTTGTTTTTGTTTTTACTCCGGGCACGCGCAGACCCAATCGATGTTCGTTCGGATCAATAGACACGATTTCAAAATCGCGCACATCACCAATCGCAAACGCCTTTGCCACGTCTTCAATCGGATCGTTCGACAGCTCGCTCAAATGCGCGAGACCCTGAATTTCAGGATCCAATTCAACAAACAAACCGTATGGATTAACTTTGGCAATTTTGCCGCTCACAATCTGGCCGACCGTGTATTTCTCATTCACCGTCTTCCACGGATCTGGCAGCAATCGCTTCATGGACAAGAAAATTTTCTTGCCATCGACTTGAATAATCTCTGCTTTGACATGATCGCCAATGTGCACCACATCTTTTGGATGATCAATACGTTGCCATGCAAGCTCGGAAATGTGCACCAAGCCTTCAACGCCATCGAATTTCACAAATGCACCAAACGCAGTGATTGCTGAAACATCACCTTCGATTGTTTCACCACCCTTATATTTATCGGTCGCCACTGATTTTGATTCATCGCCCATTGACTTTTCCGACACAATTAATTTTTCATCTTTTTCGTTGACGTCAATCACTTTGACTGCTAAATCTTGGCCAACGAACTCACGAAGTTTTTCAAGAATTTTATTTTTATCGCCTCCCGCAACGCGCGGATAGTGGTCGCCTGACAATTGAGAGACTGGCAAAAATGCATCCATTCCATCAAGATCAACCATGAGCCCACCCTTGTTTGCTTCCTTAATACGCGCTTGAACGATCTCGCCACTCTTGCGAAGCGCTTCGAGTTTGCTCCATGCGCGCGCGTGACCGGCGGTGCGGAACGACAGATCAAGTTCACCGTTTTCATTTTCAAGATCGATCACGGTTGCCTCTACTTCATCGCCTACCTTGAGATTACGGTATTCAGCACTTTCTGCAAAAAGCTGTGGGCCGCGAATTACACCGGTGCGTAAGCCATCAATATCGATGCGCACTTCGTTGCGTCCCACTGAAAGTACATGACCCTTCAAGGTATCGTCCACCTTAGGCACTGAACCGAACTGTTCGTCGAGCAATTTTGCAAATGCTCCTGTTTTTACTGCTACGTTAGACATATGAATAATGTAGGGGGATTTTAACAGATGGATTGGGGTTAGTCAACAGTCGTTTTCTGTGTGGGGGTGGGTGTGTGCACTACCCTCCGGCGCGAGAGGCCAGCAACGCGCTTCGGGAAGAGCACACACCCACCTGAGCCATACAGTAATTGGCTATTAACAAATACCTTCCTTTGTTCAGATTG
>MFQD01000044.1:5055-5784 GCA_001782975.1 Candidatus Magasanikbacteria bacterium RIFCSPHIGHO2_02_FULL_50_9b | reverse complement strand
GAAGCGTTTCCACGCGCATGGAATTCAATCCGCGATTCCAATGTGTCGAGCCTCATCACCTGTGCTATTTTGTTTTGGTTTGGCTCAAGCATTGTGCAGGGCTTTGCGCTGACACTCGCGATTGGTATTCTTGCAAGTTTGTTCACCGCGATCACCGTTACCCGCCTGTTGCTCCGTTTCTGCGCGCCATACTTGAAAGATAAGCCAGCTCTGTTTGTGCAGTCAAAGAAATAACACCCCTATGTTTTCAGTAATTAAGACAAAAAAAATCTGGTTCTCGTTGTCAGCAGCACTGTTTGCGTTGTCAATTGCCGCGGTTGTGACATGGGGATTTAAGTTGGGTATTGATTTCACCGGCGGCGCACTCATTGAAGTGCATATGACTGGTACGCGTCCGGATTCGTCAGTGGTGACGACTGCAGTGGCGAGCGCAACAAAAGAGCAGCCACATGTGCAGCCATTGGGGGATAAAGCGTTTATTATTCGCACGAAATTCATCGATGAACCAACGCACCAACAGATTTTAACGCAACTCAAAAAAATGTCGAATATCGGGGAATTGCGCGAGGAGCGCTTTGAAACGATCGGTCCGACCGTGAGTTCCGAATTGCAACGTCGCGCGGTGTGGTCAATCTTCATGGTTCTTGGTGCAATCGTGTTGTATGTTGCGTGGGCGTTTCGTCAAGTTTCGCATCCCTTGCCATCATGGAAATTTGGGATCGTTGCTGT
>MFQD01000044.1:0-5021 GCA_001782975.1 Candidatus Magasanikbacteria bacterium RIFCSPHIGHO2_02_FULL_50_9b | reverse complement strand
TCTTGGTTTTTCGGTGCATGACACGATCGTGACGTTTGATCGAGTGCGCGAACATTTGCGTTTGACGCCAAAGCTTGATTTTGCGCAGCTGGTGGATCAATCAGTGAGCGAAACCATTGGCCGTTCAATCAATACTTCGATGACGGTGCTGCTTGTCTTGCTCGCGGTGTACTTTTTTGGCGGTGAATCAGTCAAACAATTCAACCTCGTGTTGATTCTCGGCGTGATTTTTGGAACATACTCATCGATCTTCATCGCTTGTCCACTGTTGGTCGTGTGGAATAGGCTTGCACCGCCTGCCAAATAACCGGTATACTGTTGGCACGTTCTTATGAGTGCCACGGCATTAACCATCGTCATCTACTATTCAATCATGATCCCGGGTGGGATTTTATGGTTCGTGTATTGGCTGATCACGCGTAAACACGAGGATGACATTTGGCGCTGGATTTTATCGATTATCGGGTCTGTTGTTTTTTGTACGATATTTTGGCTCGCGTATTGGTTCGGCACCTTTGATGGGTGGATGTTAAATTTTGTCGTGATGATCGGTATTTTGGTGTGGTTGTGGATGTTTTTTTCACACAGCACGACGTCGGTCGTCGATAAGTTGGTTTTTTGCGCGTTCGGCGCCGTTGCATTTGGCATGGTCATGGCTGGCGGACACAGCGCCGGCGTTCGTGGTTGGTGGGGAATGGCGATCCCGTTTTATTTTTTGAGTTTTTATTTGCTCTATCATATGCTCGTACCAGATTGATATGGATGTTTCATACATACTGAATTATCTCAATCTGCAGTTGGCGATTGCCTCCCAATCAACGTGGGATTCAATTGCGGTAATTTCTATTCATGGGGGTTGGATGATTTTTTTCTATTTCTTTTTTCACATCGGGTTTGAGTTGCTGCATGATCGTGAGCAGGGCGTGTTTGCGGGGAACATTGAATTTATTTATTTAGCCGTCAATATTCCGAAAACAAACGAGCAAACACCGCGCGCGGTTGAGAATTTTTTTGCGCACATCGCGGGTGCACACGTCACACAAGACCTGATTGAAAAATATTTCTTGGGCGAACTGCAACCGTGGTTTGCGTTTGAAATTATTTCGATCGAAGGGTATTTGCAATTCGTGATTTATACGCCGAAAAAAATGCGCGACTTGGTTGAAGCGTCACTCTACGCACAATATCCGGACGCAGAAATTGTTCAAATTGAGGATTACACAACGACAAAGCCAGATAAATTTCCCGACACGACGTATGACATGTGGGGCACTGAATTCACGCTGGCAAAGCCTGACGAATATCCGCTGTTAACCTATCGCGAATTTGAACACTCAGTGACCAAGGAATATTTTAAGGATCCGATGGCAGCGCTGCTCGAAACCATGTCGCGCATTGGCAAAGGTGAGGAGTGCTGGTTTCAAATTTTTCTTCAACCAACTGACAAGGCGTGGCAGAAGCGAGTGGCGGACAAGGCAGCAGAGTTGACCAACGAATTAGTGTCAACGCGCGCAACGCCTGAGCATCCGTTTCCGTTGCTCCACCGTGGTGAAACCGATTTGGTTGAAGCAGTCTACCGGAAGGGAATGAAAAATGGTTTCAAAGCCAAGATACGATGCGTGTATGTTGCGAAAAAAGAAAACTATAACGCAAAACGTGTCCAATATGGGCTTGTTGGTGCGATGAAGCAATTTTCGCGTGATGATTCGAATGGATTGAAGCCGCTCTACTCATTAACAGGAGTAACCGGTCACTACCTGTTTAAGGATTTTCAAAAAAATGTGCGCAAGAACGCGCTGATGGCAGCGTACAAGAGACGCAGTGGTACTCGTGGTGGTAACAAATTTATTTTGAACGTGGAAGAGCTTGCAACCATTTGGCATTTTCCTTTGGCACACGCAGTGCGTGCGCCATCCTTGGCGAGTGTCAGCGCAAAGCGTGGCGAGGCGCCTGGAATTTTGCCATTGGAAACTGAATTTTTTGAAGACGATGTTGTGGCGGCACCAGAGCCAACTGGCCGTCAGAGTCGCGTGCATAAAAAATATTCAACCCACAAAACCGTTGATGCACCGCATGCGGTGCACGAAGCACCACCGCCACCTAATTTGCCGATTGCTTGACGTATGCAAAAAATTTCGCCAGAAATTAACATATTCGCGCAAACTGATTTCAGAAATTTGAATCGGCGTTTTGGTATTAAGATTGATGATCGCCGTCGCCACATGTACATCATCGGAAAAACAGGCATGGGTAAGAGTACGATGCTCGAAAACATGATTGTGAATGATATGATTGCGGGTCACGGTGTAGCGTTGATTGATCCACACGGCGACATGGCAGAAAAAGTCATTGATTTTGTTCCGCCGGAGCGCATGAAAGATGTGATCTATTTTAATCCGGCTGACACCGAACATCCGCTTGGCTTCAACATTTTGGAAAATGTGACGGCAGACCATCGACATCTGGTTGCGTCTGGCCTCATGGGCGTGTTTAAAAAAATTTGGCCTGATGTGTGGAGCGCGCGCATGGAATATATTTTGAACAACACAATTTTGGCGCTCCTTGAATGTAACTACACCACATTGCTGTCGATCAATCGTTTGCTCGCGGACAACAAGTATCGAAAAAATATCATGACGCGCGTGACTGATCCGGTTGTTAAGGCGTTTTGGATCACTGAATTTGATCGGTACGACGAAAAATACAAGCGTGAGGCAGTGGCTGCTATTCAAAATAAAATCGGTCAATTTTTGAGCGCCTCAATCGTCCGCAACATTGTCGCACAACGAAAGTCAACGTTCAATGTTCGCGAAATCATGGATAAGAAGAAAATTTTTATCGTGAATTTGTCCAAAGGGCGCATCGGCGAGGATGCGAGTCGGTTGCTCGGTGGCATGCTCATCACAAAAATTCAGCTGTCTGCAATGGAGCGCGTGGATACAACGGAGGCAGATCGGCAGGATTTTTTTCTGTACGTTGATGAATTTCAAAATTTTGCAACAGAAAGTTTTGCAGGCATTTTGTCTGAAGCGCGCAAATATCGGTTGAGTTTGATCATGGCGCATCAGTATGTGAAGCAGCTTGATGAAAAAGTGGCGGATGCCGTGTTTGGAAACGTCGGAACGATCGTGACGTTTCGAGTTGGCGCCGATGACGCGGAAATTTTGGAAAAGGAGTTTACCCCAACGTTTCTCGGAGAGGACATTGTTAATTTGCCAAAGTTCCATGTATATTTGAAACTTATGATCGATGGCATGGCATCGCAGCCATTCAGCGCCGCGTCGTTGTCGCCGATCGCGGAGCGGACCGGATCGTCGGCAGGCGTAATCGCCAACACGCGTGAAAATTACGCGAAGCCGCGCGCGGCGGTCGAGGAGCGCATTCGCACATGGAGTTTGGGCGATGCGCCAGAGGATTACACGGACGCCGCAACGGTGTCGAGTGATCACCATCCGAGTGAAGTTCTGGCACCCATCGTGCGGCCGCTGACCATTGCACAACCATCATTCAACGCACCAGCGGCATTGCCGCCGCAGATGCCGTCACCGCAGCCGAAAAAAGAGAATAAATTGCCGCCGCCTGAACAATGGCATGCGGCAACGTGTGGTCGCTGTGGCGCTGCCACAACAGTACCATTTTATCCGGACGGGTCGCGGAAAATTTATTGCAAGGATTGCTATAAGTTTCGGCACGAGGATGACGGTGCCCCGTCCGTTGCGGTTGTTCGTCCGATAGCGCTGCAACAGCCGCAGCTGCAACCGCAAGCGCTGAGCTCTGGCGACGGTATGATGAAAAAAAAGCGCAAGCGAAAACGTAAACACACCTCTTCGACTGGATATGAAGGAAATGCACCACGACGCGAATCATAAAAATGTCGTCGCAGAATTTTTGCAGCGGCCGATTCATGTATATGGCGCAACGGGCGCCGAGGGATCGGCTGTTTTAGACTGGCTCATTTCAATTGGCGTGACGCGAATTCACGCACATGATTTTTCGGCTGACCACGATACATTGATCGCTGAGTGGCAGCGTGTGCATGAAACAGCGACAACTGCCGATGTAGAAAATTTTGTTTCAATATTAAAAAATCCGGCGATACAGTGGCATCTCGCTGACGCATATGCGAGCGAGCCAGAAGAGCGTGCGATAATTTTTGTGGCGCAGTCATGGTTTCGCTATGAGCGCAATAATTTTCTCAAGCGATTTTTTACGCCCTCACTCAGCGTGCGTCCAGAATTTCAAGATACGATATGGACAATCACGCGCCTCTATTTCACCCTATTTCCTGGCAAACTTATTGCCGTGACCGGAGCTGACGGCAAAACAACAACAACGCGAATGATCGGCTCAATTTTGTCGGACCACGCAGCTGCGCGCGGGGTGCGTTGTTTTGAAATGGGCAATGACCGTACCCACACACAGTCCATCGCTGCGGTTTCCTCCGCCGCACCAGAGGATTATCTGGTGCTCGAAGTCAGTGATCGTCAGCTGTCATTTAATTTTTCACTGATTCCTGATGTTGCCGTCGTGACGAATGTGACGCCAAACAAACACATGGATGATTACGGCGGGTTCGATGCATACGTCGACACGAAAGCAAATCTGCTTCGTTACCAATCGTCGCACCACACCGCAGTGCTCAATGCAGATGACGAGGCATCGCGTGAAACAGTATTGCACGCGGGCCATGCGGCTCGTCATTGGGTTGCTGTTACCGAGCGGCCAGAATCAGGAATCATCTGCGACGGCGAGGCAATTTTTCGAATTTCGTCGCGGGAAAACCCGCAGCCACTCATGGCCGTTGCTGAACTTGGTGTTGTTGGGCGTCATAATTGGTACAATGCCATGCAGGCGATTGCTGCGTGCGCGGCGGTCGGCGTTCCGGACAGCGTTTGTGTTGACGCATTGAGAAAATTTCGTGGCGTTCAGCACCGTTTGCAACCGATTCGCACCTGGCGACGTATAACCTTTGTGGAGGATTCCGCTGGCGGCAATCCGGTCAACATTGCGGCAACGATTGG
>MFQD01000043.1:17305-24265 GCA_001782975.1 Candidatus Magasanikbacteria bacterium RIFCSPHIGHO2_02_FULL_50_9b | reverse complement strand
CTCGATGAAAAAACAATTTTGGAATCAATAGAAAAAACCGGCTGTGCCGTTACCGTCGAGGAACACCAAACCACCGGTGGTTTGTTTGGCGCGATTGCAGAGCTCGCCGTGCGCACGAGCCCGATCCCGATTGTGCCGGTCGGTATGGCAAACACCTTTGGTGAATCTGGAACGCCACAAGAATTGCTGACAAAATACGGAATGAAATCACGCGATATTGTTGCAGCCGTCAAAAAAATTCTACGATAAATTACGCCGCGTTTGAAAGCGGTTCTGTTCGTCGCTGATCAGCGGACAAAAATCGAACGAGTGCATCAAGCGTTTGGTTGATATAGACGATTTCGTCATGCGTCGTGGGAACCCAAAAACGTTCCGCGATCACTTCTGCAAGTCGTTTTGGACCTTCTTCGTGCGCAATTCTTTCAAGATTTGCGCGATCCTCAGGCGTCATGCGTGCGGCGAGAATTTCGCGCTGTCGTACCGCGCGTTCGCGAACAAACGCAATATATTTTTGTGCAATATCAACTTCCGCGCGACCTTTTAAAACTTCATTCCTCACCGCGGCATCAAGTCTGAACATAAGTCGCGTCATCCATGTAGTTTTGCATTTATATTTTGAGTCGTTTTCATCTGCATGTGTAATTTTGTGATCGGGCAAATCATCGATTGAATCATACCGCAATCGAACCAACTCATCACTCAAGCTTCTACGCTGTTCGGTATTCACCCAATCAATTTGTCGCTCGCCGCGTCGTCGGTCATGAGGCTGGCGTAGCGCTGCATCAAGTGGTGCCATATCCAAAAAGTTTAATTTTTTTCTCAACGATTTTTTGCACTGCCGCACGCGCCGGCGCCAACATGACGCGTGGATCGATAAATGCTCGATCAGTTAATAATTTTTCCCGCACCGCCGCCGTAAATGCAATGCGCAAATCCGTATCAACATTTACTTTTGCAATGCCGAGCGCGATTGCTTTTTTTATCTGCGCCTCCGGAACACCAATTGCATCATGCACGCGGCTGCAATCGCCGAAGCGCGAACATGATTGATGCAATTCAGTGAGCAGTGCGTGCGGAACAGAACTTGCCCCGTGCAAAACCAATGGAATTTTTGTGACTGCGGCGATCTGTTTCAGACGCACCAAATCAAGTTTCGGCTGCTCATTCGGAAGATACTTCACCGAGCCATGTGCTGAACCAATTGAAATCGCGAGCGCGTCGCATCGCGTTGCAGCCACAAATTTTTTAACTTCGTTCGGGTCGGTAAGCGCTGCACCATCACGGCCGACGCGGACCAAATCTTCCTGTCCTGCAATGGGCCCCAACTCTGCCTCGACGCTCATCCCGCGTGCGTGCGCGAGCTCAACGATGCGGCTCGTCACCCGAATATTTTTTTTGAAGTCATAACGGGATGCATCAATCATTACACTGGTGAACCAGCCAGACTTAATTGAACGCTCGACAATCGATTCGTCTTTCCCGTGATCCAGATGGAGTGCAATCTTGAGAGAGTGATGTGTTTCGGCAGCAACCTGTCCGATCGCGGCAAGATATTCCATTCCCGCGTACTCAAGCGCACCCTCTGAAAGCTGTAATACGACTGGTGCGCGCCGTACCGCGGCTGCCGCAACAACGCCTTGCGCAATTTCAAGGTTGTTGATGTTAAACGCACCAACTGCATATCCGTGTGCGCGAGCGTGTGACAAAATTTTATTGAGGTTGACCAACATAGTTACATTTCTTGTGCGCATCGATGCGTAATTTTTTTGTGAAATTTTTGCATGCCGGTGAGGGTGAGTAGCCCCTGTTGCGGACCAATGTACATAATCACTGATGATGAATTCATCGTACCCCAGCACATTGCTTCCGGAACTTTTTTTCCGCGTGCGAGCGCCGCAATGAAACCAGATGCAAATGCATCACCGGCACCGGTGCGCTCAACGACCGGCGTTTTTGGAATTCCCATCTGGTAAAATTTTCCAGCACTCAACACAAATGATCCGGTCGGGCCGTCAGTGATTACCACTGTTTTTGGACCAAACGCGCGAAATGAGGTCAAATATGCCCGCATATTCTCCTTGGTTCCCACAATGCGTACCGCCTCTTCTTTATTGAGAAACAGACAGTCGGTCACGGCAAAAACTGGTTTCAACGCGTTCATTCCTGAACGCAGCTGGTACGTCCCCGGATTAAACGCCAATCGCGCGCCGGTTTTCTTCACATACGCAATCAGTTCAGCATTCAGTCGATGATGGTGTTCGCCGACCGAAGTGTAATACACAAATTTCGCACTCGGCAATCGTGTCGGTAGCTGATATTTTCGCGGCGCGTGATACACCAAAATTGTTCGCTCTCCCTTAAAACTCAAAACAACGGACGAATTTGTCTCAAGTTTTTTGTCAAGACGCACAAACGTGGTGTCAACTTTTTCTTCGGTCAATTTTTTTAAAATCCATTCGCCAGATCCGTCATTCCCGAGCGTGGTGACGAATGCGGTGTTCAAACCCAATCGGGTGCTACCAATTGCATTGTTCGCCGCATTGCCTGCAACGGTGCGTGAAATTTTTTCGACCGGCAATTTGTCCGCATAATTCATACAGAGCTGACACGCGTCCTTCTGCAAGGAACAGTTCACCTGCGCGTCATGAATAAATAAAAACGTGTCGATCGTCGCGTCGCCAACAGTTAAAAGATCAAGATTCATACAGGTCGCTCATTTCATTATAGCGGCGTGCGATATTTGCGCGCAGCGTTTCAACATCCTCATCCGGATGAATTTCGCCAAAATCAATTTTCTCAGCGATGATTTCGTCAATCACGCCTTCAAATTCTTCGAGAGATTGGACCGGCTCAAGCTCATGTCGAATTTTTACCTCTTCAAAAATCTCCTCTTCGCTTGGCGCCAGTGGCACTATCGCAGGAGTCATAGCACAAACAGTATAACACCATGGCGCACACGTTCAACTCCGATTACATGTGACCAGAAAATGTGGTGATCCAATCGCGAAAAAATTTCGTTGCGCGCACGTCATCTTCGTTGTACCCGATCACTTCATTCAGCAACGCACGGTCACCGGTTTTGAGCCATTCCTCGAACCAAAATATGCTCTGCACACCACTTCCCTTGCTGTTGCGCCAGGCAAATCCAAGATATTTACAAATTTGTTTGAGGCCATAAAAGTACAGTGGGAAAATAAAATTTTCTTTTGCACAGTCATTAAGATCAAACAGGCGCGACTGGAATTTTGCGACAGATGCTCGCTCGGCGTCAGACATTTCAGCGCCATATTTTTTTGAAAATTGCTGTAATCGCGTCTGCTCGTATGGCGCATAATGAAATACGACATATTCAGAAGGCAGTGTCGTTGTCCAGTCAACAAATTGTCGCCACATTTGCTGCTCATCACCAGGTTGTTCTGCAACAAATGATCGATATTCCTCGAGGTTAGAATTTCGGTCACTAATCAAAACACCGAACAAGTAGTCAACACCGCACAACGGATCACCTTCGATATCAAAAAAAATCTCATACGGCGCCGCTGGCAGCGTCACGTCGCGCCGCTTCAAAATTTTGCCGGTTTTCAAACTTTCAGCCTGCTGTTTCATGCGTTCAAGTCCATTTTGCTTCAAATAGGGAATCCGGTCGCCAAATGCCGTCGGGTCAATGCGCCGTGCATCTTCAACTGTTCGCACCCCAAATTCCCGCAGCGCCTCAAGCGCCCGTTTATCGACTTTATACAGCAGCGCAATGTCATCTGTTGCCTCTGCTTCAGCAACGCAGCAGTCATACCATGGGCTGTTCTTACACGCGATGGTAAGTTGCAACGGCGGCTTCTCACCCGAAATCACACGCTCGATTTTTTCAAGCAGATCAAAAAATTTTTCCTTAAAATTTTCGACACTGAATTCCGCGAGCTCACCCGCAGCAGTGATGATGCCGGCGTGTGGCGGTTCGACGCCCTGCATATCTGCCAGCACCAAACTGTAGAGCGTGAGCTGATATTTATGTTCATCCTTGAGGTCAAACGATGATTTGATATCAATCGGCTCATACAGCCATTCCCCAAATTTTGATTTTCCTTCGCGGCGCATCAACAAATCTGGGATTCCCTGATAGTGGGTCGTTTGCAAACGACCTTGATAAATTGCCTCTGCCCCAGCCTTCATGGCTTTGGTGGTTTCGCTCACCGCGGTGTCCCAATCACGCGCCGTAATTTTTGTCACCTGATGCTCCGAGAAAAATTGGTGCATGAACTGCGTTTCATGACTCACCCCTTGTTCGATCAACTTTTGCTGCATCTCGCCAATTGGCTTCTTTTTCGAAAGATCACCAAACCGATCAAACCAAATCCATTGCGGACAGGTCAGATATTGATAAAAAAGTTGCGGCGAAATTCGTTCCATAGGAGACACGGTACGTTATTACGCCTTTCCCGTCAATCTATATTTAATTTAAATTCTGCGTCCGAAATGTTCGGATGACGCCGCGCACCACTCCTTGGATGATGCAGTCTTTTACAAAAATTGGTTTCAGGCGTTTATTCGCTGGCTGCAAACGGATGCGTGCCTTTTCGCGAAAAAACTTTTTGAGCGTTGCGTAGGTATTATCAAGCAGCGCAACGACCACATCACCATCGTGCGGCCGGTTGCACCGTTCGACAACGACAAAATCGCCGTCAAAAATCCCTTCTTCAATCATTGAATCACCCCGCACTTTCAAAACATAAGAATTCATCCCATCAACAACCATATACGCCGGAACCACGATAGTTTCTCGACCTTCAAGCGCTTCTATTGGCTCGCCAGCTGCGATCAAACCGAGCAACGGCAACCGTACACCGCTGCCGCGCTGAAATGATTTAATGGTCAGATCAATCCGCTGTCCCACTTTTTTCAGATAGCCCTTTTCTTGAAGCGCGGCAATGTGCTCAGCGATTGTTGCTGGTGATCGAAGGCCCAATTCCTCCGCCAATTCACGATACGTGGGGACGCGATCGTGCATTTTGTAAAAATTCACCAACCCGTTCATGAGCTCTGACTGTTTTTTTGTAAGTGCATGAGTTTTCATACTTTTCCAGTATGCCCGAACTGAAACCGAATGTCAAGAGGAGTTATCAACAGGGTTGACAAAAAAACAAACTTTAGCTATTATGACTAGTCAAATTGTTGAGTTTTGTGTCCATGATTTTGCTTATACTTGTGGTTAGGCAACTCGACAATTTGAGGCCATTGTGGCCTCCTCTCGAGATTTCCTCAGGGGAAAGGAGTTCCGCAATGTGGTACAAGCGTTTTCCGATATTCATCGGACTGTTCTGCATCCTCATCGGCGTCGGCGAGTTCGTGTCGTGCGGGCGCAACTGGGTGAGTGACTTCACAGACTCGGCGAGCTACGATCACGAGACGACGCTCGTCGCGTGGATCGCTGGTGCGGAGGTCATCGAGCTGTCGTGGGACGAATACGACAGCGCAGATGAGGCTACCTACTCGCACTCTCGAGCCGAAATCCGGTATACGCACTGCAAGAAGGTGAGCATCTGGGGCTATTGCTCGTATGACCAGGAGTCGAAAGACCCGTGGTCACTGATCTACTGGATCGAGGTGCTCATGTACGCAGGCGTGCTTGGAGAGGGTGCTGTGCTGGTACTTATAGTACTTGTCATCGGCCTCACGCCGTTCGAACTGTACTACTCCTGGCCCGTGCAGCGGTGGCTGGCGCTGCGCCGCAAGGCCAAGGACAAGCCGAATGCTGATGCCATCTACGACCACCTCAAGGATCAGCGCTACTGGGCTGAGTTGAAGCATCTGGGGGCGGAAATCAGCAGCAACAGCGCTGCCATGTCAGCCGTCCAGGAGGAGCTTGGTCGGCGGATGCGTGCACGGGACGCGGCGCTGGAGCAGTGCACGGCGGAACAGCGCAACGCTGTTTCCGTAGAGCACTACGCACGGTGGATCAATCCATTGCAGCGCAAACTGGAGAAGCTGCAAGTCCGTGGTCTGGCGCTCGACGGCAAGATGGCGGATGCACAGAAGGAGTTCGCTCGGCAGGACATGCTGCTCACGCAGATTTGGCCGCTGCTCCTCAAGCACGAAGATCCGGCGACCGATGCCGTCGTGCGCAGCTTGCTGGGGAATGAAGTCGGCGAGCTCCTGCGGGAGTTCTACGGCTTCCCGAAGCTAGGCACGAAGCCCACCGACGCTGCAACCGCTGCGCCAGCGGAAGCCGTCAAGTCCTAACCCAGGCGGCGCCACCCTCACACCCCCACCACCACCCATCTTCCATGGTATGCGATGATCAACCTGATCGCGACGTGGAGGATGGGTATATTTTTTTTCATCATTACTTTTGCATTTGCGCCAAAACAAAAATCTCTGAACTAAACTCGCGTGCACGCACGTTAAATGCTTCATTTTCCCCCGAAATAATTATCCGCGTCTTTCCTGTTCCGGCTCTACCACACCGCGCAACAACCTCTGCGGCAACGGCGTCTGCGGGATCAAACAGATGGACGTGATCCATGCCGTGCACGCCAAATGATTCGCGAAATACATGCAGCGCAAGCGGAAAATGAGTGCAGGCGAGCATGACGACTGCTGGTTGCATCGGCTGCAGATGTGCGGCGACCACATCAATTAACTCGCGCGCCCGCGCATCATCTCCAAATTCAATGGCGTCCGCGAGTCCGGGCACGGCCAGCGTCTCAACCACAATACCACGTTCCGCAAACGCGCGTTCATACATCTGCGAATCAACGGTTGCCTGCGTTGCGAGCACCACAATTTTTCCTTCACCAAAAGCCGCGGCGCGGCGCACTGCAGGCCCAACCATTTCCGTAATCGAACATTCTGCCGCACCCAACATTTGGATCATCGGTCGCACCACAGAAGCAGACACGCTGTTGCACGCGCTCACGATGTGGTCCGCCCCTTCGGCACGCAACAAACCAATACCGTCAACGGTTA
>MFQD01000043.1:16463-17272 GCA_001782975.1 Candidatus Magasanikbacteria bacterium RIFCSPHIGHO2_02_FULL_50_9b | reverse complement strand
ACGGCATGTTGGCAAGATCACCAAAATACACAATGTCTAACAACGGCGCCCGCGCACGTAGTGCGCGCAGCACGGTGAGGCCGCCACTGCCGGAGTCAAAAATGCCAATCATAGCTTCCCTTCAATCACCTGATATACATCCTTTCTGTGACGTATCGCGATGACCAAAATAATTAACTTACGTTGAACAATAAAATACGCAATTCGATATGGCCACACACGCACAGAGTATACTCCTGCTAAATTACCGCTTAATTTTTTTCCAATAAATGGATCGCGCATCAACGCATCGAATTCTGCATGAATGCGCTGCTGATGCAATTTTGGAATTTTATGAAGCTCTTTTTGCGCGCTTGGTTTTATGAGCAGTTGGTACTGCCTTTTTCGATCGAGCGTTACCTCCATAGTTTGTATATTTTTTATAATTTCCCGTTTTTATGTCACGTCGCACATCTACAAATAATTTTTGCAAATCTGGAATATCGAGTAGCGCCTCGCGCGTTTCAACTAATGCATCGTACTCATCTGCAGACAAGATAACCATTCGTGGTTTGCCTTTTTCCGTCAATAAATAACGCGTACTCGGTGCCTGAACGTTCCGCGAGATATTAAAAATCGTACGACGCGCTTCTGACACAGAGATAATATACTTTGGATTCATATGTGTACATTATGATGTACATCTAACTTGTTGTCAAACACAACGGCCTCAATTTCATCCGCCACAATTTCCGGCCCGGGTAGCGCTTCCGCGTGCAAACCCTCAAAACCGGCTCGACCGATAAATTGCGTTTCAGCGATTTTCCCTT
>MFQD01000043.1:15831-16451 GCA_001782975.1 Candidatus Magasanikbacteria bacterium RIFCSPHIGHO2_02_FULL_50_9b | reverse complement strand
GCGAAAATTCATCGACACGCTGCATTGACGCGACGTATGCCAATTCACCATCGCGCCGCGGATCATTTTCTGCAAACAACGCCGCCTGCGATGAAATATTTATAACGTGTGCACCATCGCGCAGCAGCGGTGCAAAAATTTCCACGACCATTTCTTTGCTACGCGCATTTAACAGTTCCAAATTTAGTTCCCCCAACTCGGCATCCCATTTAAATGTACCGGCAGAATTCACGAGCACATCAAGATGGTTGGTCAATTTGAGAAGTTCTTCGCGTGCGGCGCTGATCGATGTTTGGTCCGTGACGTCAATGGAAATAATTGAAACGTGCGCATTGGGGCCGAGCAGCTGTACGGCCGCTTCTAATTTTTCGCGACTGCGCGCGCCAAGTACTACATGAAATCCGTGTCGTGCAAACATTTGCGCAATGGCAAAGCCAACGCCTTCAGAACCGCCGGTGATAAACGCAACGTTTTGTGTGTCTGTCATAGTTTGCCCATTGTAGCGCACTCGACAAAAAAAATCACCCGCACCGTCCGCCATTGTGACAGCGCGATGCGGGCTTTTGTTGTTGACGGCTGGTTACGTCGTGCTGGAAATCGCCACGCCCGTGGTCCGAACG
>MFQD01000043.1:13623-15823 GCA_001782975.1 Candidatus Magasanikbacteria bacterium RIFCSPHIGHO2_02_FULL_50_9b | reverse complement strand
TTCATGCCGGCTGGTTCGAGGAGGAGCACGCGCTCGAGCGCTGGCAAGAAGAGCTGCCTGCACGCTTCGGCCGTCTTGCGCACCTGCTGTTGCGCAGCCACGTAGAAGTATTGGGTTTGCTGCCAAGCGCTCGGCCAGGTGACCTTGAGCATGTCGTCCGATTCGAATCCTGCCGCAACAGATCCGACGAACACGTGGCGCGTGTTGCTCCACGGACCAACGCCGGAGAAAGCTTTCCCGCACGCGAAAATGGCAAGAGCCATGTTCTGCTTGGTGTCGTTGTTCGCGATCATCAGTTCGTCACGGGTTGCTTTGCTATCCCACGCGAACTTTCCAGCAGCGTGCACCACAACGACAGTCATGATGCTGGTAGTTGCTGCATGGCGTGTGAACAGGTCGACAAACTCTGAAACCTGCCGTAGATCTGCCAAATCCACTTGCGCCGTTCCCACGACCTTGCCAAAGCTCGCCGCACGCGGGCTGTACCCTAACTGGCTGCCGATGGCGAATTGGTAGGCACTGTGCAACTTCACCAGCGACCGTGACACGATGAGCACAGCGTATTTGCGGTCAACGAGTGCGCATGCCACGTGCCGCGACACGTCGCCAGCGCCGGTCACGATGGCAACCTGACGATTCACCCGACCCGCAGCCACGCAAAACCGCGCAAGCGTGTGGCCCAATTCATCTTTCCACCTCTGATCCATGATTTCCCCCTGTTGCGGTTTACCCGCGATGGACGAAACAAATCCTACTGCGTTTGCTGGCGTGTGTCAACCTCTTCGTGATAGACCCGCTCGACATTAACATCCCAAATATCGTGCTGCGCGCCATCGCACAAATTTTCAACAGACAATTTTGCCGTGTACATGGCGTGATCTTGATTGTTGTATTTGTGCATTCCGTTGCGACCGACCGGATAGACGTTTTGAAACTGCGCGAGTGCTTCCCGAATGGTTGGCATCGCCTGCTCATAGTCACGGTCATAGGTCGGATATGCCTTGGGCATTCGCACCACACATCCATCGATAATTTCGCGCCGTTTTGCCAATCCGATGCGCACCAATTCTTGCGCAGCCATGTTCACCAGCTCATGGTCAGGCATGTGCCACAATCGATCGGTGTCGAACAAAAAATATTCAAGTCCGAGACATGTTTTTGTCGCATCCGGCACCAATTCCGGAGACCAATTTTTAAAATTCTGGATGCGGCCAACGCGCACATCGCGATCGTGAATGTAAATCCAATTGTCAGGAAACATGTCGACCCGATCAATAATCAACGCAACGACTAAAAAATCGCGATAATGAAGTCCGTTTGCCGCAGCAAGCGTCGCGCCGGGCAGCGCTGGCGAAAACCAATGCAGTAATTCGCGCAGTGGCGCACTTGAAATCACGGCGCGACAATCAATCGAATGTGTGTCTCCACGGGGCGTCACAAATTTTACCGACTGCACCACGCCATCAGCATGCGTCAGCGCGATCACTGTTGCATTGAAATAAAACGTGGCGCGCCCACTCGCAAGCACGCGGTCGCGCACCCGTTCCCACATTTGCCCCGGACCAAGCCTTGGGTAATAAAACTGGTCAATCAAAGAGGTGAATTTGTTGCGACTTGGGAAAAGTGCACTCCGGAGCATCCCCCAAATCGTCATCCCCTTAATGCGCTGCGCTGCCCACGCTGCACGAATTTCGCTCGTCGGAATGCCCCACACTTTTTCCGTGTATGATTTAAAAAAATGGTTGAACAACCGTTCGCCAAAATGATTGATGATGTAATCTTCAAATGTTTCCTCGTTTGGGCGCCGGCGCACTTGCGCGCGGAGGTAACTCGCAATCACCGCGACAGACTCTTTCAAACCAAATTTGCGGAGCGCTTCAAATGGTTTGATGGGATAGGTGTAAAATTCACGGCGATAATAGATGTGGCTCTGGCGGGGGCGGCGCAAAAAATCGTCTCCCATTTCCCGCTTCCAAAATTCCATCACCCACGGCACGCGGGTGAAAAAACGGTGGCCACCAATGTCAAATCGGTAGCCTTTATATTCATCAGTACGCGCAATCCCGCCCACGCGGTCAGTCTTTTCAAGAATCACCACCGGTACGCCCCGCGCTGCAAGTTCGGATGCGGCGGTCAGTCCTGCAGGACCGGCGCCGATAATCACGACTGGTTTTTGATCCATCATATATACTGCCGGAAT
>MFQD01000043.1:0-13608 GCA_001782975.1 Candidatus Magasanikbacteria bacterium RIFCSPHIGHO2_02_FULL_50_9b | reverse complement strand
TACTTCGAGTTCGAGAATCGAGACCCGAGATGTTTCGGCATCGACGACGAGCCGTACTTCATACGAGCGATCGTGTTTCCACCGACCGTGGCCAGAACATGGGTAGTGCACCCGATACACACCAGACGAGGTAACCTCGTTACTTGCTGATACAAAACGCATGTAGGCGTCCGCACGCTTCAAATCACGATAGCCTGCAGCGATCAGAATTCGCTCCATCACCACTGCTGGAACTAACTGATCCGTGCTGACACGTACCCACGGTTCAGGTGATTCATCGCCACAACGCATTGCCGCAACGCCTCGATTACGACCGTCTGACCACATAACGATATCGAAGCAAACGCTGCGCCCCCACGTTCCCGTTTCGATTCGAATTGTTTTGTCATCATCAAGCAGTTCGTGTGCGCCACGAGAAAACAGGTATGCTCGCTGCTCTCGATCGCTCGTCAATTCGGCAAGTTGTCGAACTAATCGCTGAACGATCTGATTTGGCTGGCCAAAAATGAGTAGCTCAATCATGTCTCCTCCTCGACTCTCGTGTTATGGCCGGTAGTGTGCACCAATTTTAATAAACCCGCAATAGGCAAGCGCGAGCGCGTCGGCTGCGTCATCGGGGCGTGGAATTTCGTTCATTTTAAAAATTATTTTCACCATTTCCTGCATCTGAAATTTTTTCGCTGCGCCAAATCCAGTTAACTGTTGTTTCACTTGTGCTGGCGAAATTTCGTATACCGGAATTTTGAATTCTGCGGTGGCAAGGAGCAACACGCCGCGCGCTTCCGCAACTTTCAGCGCGGTGGTGACGCTCTGTGCAAAATATAATTTTTCGATCACCACAATTGCGGGCCGGTGTTTTTTTAAAATTTTTTGTGCGTCGTGGTAAATGTGCAAAAGGCGCTCCGGCAAATCCTGCGTCGGATCTGTTTCAATGCAACCCCATGCGTCTGCCACAATTTTTTGCGTGCCGCCTGATGCCACTCCCCAGCCAACGCGATGGTAGCCGGGATCAAAACCGAGAATGATCATATGTTGTGCATCATACATTTTTTTTGGATGTTCGTCGAAAAAAGCACCCCTCCTTTGTTTGACAAATTAGCCGCTCTATTCTATGCTCAACCTATGAAAATCAATTTCACTGCAGTCATCAAAAAAGAGGGTCGTTGGTATGTCGCGGAATGCATTGAAACCGGCGTCACGACGCAAGGAAAGACCGTCGCTTCGGCAAAAAAAAATTTATGTGAGGCGATGAGTTTGTATTTGGAAGATCTCCCAAAAAATAAGGTGGAGAAACTCCGTAATCAAAAATCATTTGTCCAGCCATTGAATGTTGAGTATGCATAAACTGCCGGTGATAGGGGGACGCCGCGTTGCGCATATTCTTATCAAAAAATTCCAATTTGTATTCATCTCTCAAAAAGGGAGTCATATAAAACTGTCTGGTTTTATAGGTGGACTAAAACACACAACGATTGTCCCGGATCACAAGACGCTTGCTCCGGGCACGCTCCGCGGTGTACTTAAAATGTCAGGCATTTCGCTTGATGAATTTATTGCAGCCTTATAATACCAAAAACAGCCCCGCTCACTGGGGCTGTTTTTTTTGACGCACCTAAATTTTATTGTACGTCCGCGACCGCCTCCAAGACCACGGAAACGATAGGCTTGGCACTTGCTGCAGCATCACTCTCCTCTTGCATACGAGCATCATACCCCGTACCAGCAGGAATCAAACGACCGATGATCACATTTTCCTTCAATCCTTCGAGATAGTCAGTCTTGCCAGTGATTGCGGCATTAATCAGAACACGCGCCGTGTCTTGAAAAGATGCGGCTGACAAGAATGATTGTGTTGAGAGTGATACCTTCGAAACACCAAGAAACAGTTCGCGTCCGCGTGCGTGCTTCTCTCCTTTTTTCATCCGTCGATTTGCATCTGCAACTTGCGCCTTCTCAACAATCTCACCCGGAATCAATTCAGTTTCACCGGCCTCAGTCACATACACGCGGCTAAACATTTGGCGCAAAATTATTTCAACGTGTTTGTCATTCAACTTCTGACCCTGCGACGAATAGATGTCTTGAATTTCCTTGAGCACATATGTCTGTACCGCCACCTTACCTTTGAGTTCGTGCAATTGTTGCAGTTCAACGTGGCCTTCGGTCATCGAATCACCTGGCGTCACCAAGTCGCCATCTTTGACTGTAATTTTGTACCCAATCGGAATGATGTACTCTTTTTCATTGCCGCCTTCGAACACAACGCGCACTGCCACATCGTCAACTTTTGCAATTCCATCGTGAACTGCCTCAATAACTTCGCCATTCGCGCGCGTCATCAACTTTGCGCCTTTCTTCACCTTTTTGCCATCTTTAATGTATGCGGTGTCGCCTTCTTCGAGACGGTAACGCTCTTCGTCAACACCCTCGAATTTCAACTTCACGATTTTTTGACCGCGACGGCCTTCAAAAATCCGGCGACCTGTTGGTGACTCAATGATGCGACCATCGGCAGATACAATTTCAACCTGACCAGACACATCAGCGACAATTGCTTTTTTCTTCGGCGCGCGCGCTTCAAACAATTCTTCAACACGCGGCAAACCCTTCGTGATGTCAGTTCCTGCCACACCACCAGTATGAAACGTACGCATGGTCAGCTGCGTTCCCGGTTCACCAATGGATTGTGCGGCGATAATGCCAACAGCTTGACCCATGCGCACGGCTTTGTTATGACCCAAGTCCCAGCCATAGCATTTCACACACACACCCTTTGGCATTTTGCATTTCAGCACCGAGCGTACATGCAGAACGTCCAATTTTTCTGCTTCAATGGTGCGTGCCGCTTCTTCATCAATGATCTCGCCCGCACGCGTCACGATTTTTCGTCCATTTTTCACGTCGTCAATTGCGTAGCGACCAAGCACGCGCTCATGCACCTTTTCGCCAATTGATTCTGATTCTTCACGCGTGATGATCACACCTTCTTCATCGCCACAATCCTGTTCGAGTACCACCACATCTTGTGCAACATCAACCAACCGACGGGTGAGGTATCCTGCGTTCGCGGTACGAAGCGCTGTATCAGACAAACCTTTGCGCACACCGTGACTTGAAATAAAGAATTCAAGCACATCGAAACCTTCTTTGAACGAGCCCTTCACCGGCAATTCGATAATGTCACCTGACGGCGATGACACGAGACCTTTCATACCGATCACCTGCGTCAACTGACCCCACGAGCCACGCGCACCTGATTCAATCATGGAGAACACGGGGCCAAACTTGTTCAACACATCACGATTTTTCGCAACGATGCGATCCTTAATTTCAGTCCACACTTCAATAATTTTTGAGTGACGTTCATTTTGAGTGAGCAACCCTTCGGCATATTGCATTTCAATTTCTGCAACGCGGCGGTCACCTTCGCCGAGCATCTCATGCTTGTGCGGCAACTTTGGAAAATCGTCCATGCCAAGTGAAAAACCAGATTTCGTCACATAACGGAAGCCAAGATCCTTCACGCGATCAAGCAAGTTTGCACTTTCAACTTCACCTTTCAATTCAAGTGAGTAACGAATAATTTCTCCCAATTTTTTCACGGTGATGATTTCGTTGTACCACGGAAAATCCGCATCCAAAATGTCATTGAAGAAGACCCGACCAATACAGGTTTCAACAAGTGTTGGCTCCTCAATTTTCATCCGACTGCTTGGCTGAAATCGCACCTTAATTTTTTCTTGCAGCTTAATTATTTTATTTTTGTACGCGAGCGTTGCTTCTTGCGGCGAATAAAACGCGCGCACCTTGCCACTTTCCGCATCACGCATGTTGGTCATGTAGAAGAGACCCAAACCAATGTCCTGTTTTGGCGTTGCAATTGGCTGGCCTGTTGCTGGTTTGATAATACCAAGTTCACTTGCCATCAATTCTTCCGCTTCACGACGCGCGCCAACAGTCAACGGAACGTGCACCGCCATTTGGTCACCATCAAAGTCAGCGTTGAATGCGGTACACACGAGCGGATGCAACTGAATTGCTTTACCTTCAATCAAACGTGGCTTAAACGCCTGAATACCGAGACGATGAAGCGTCGGCGCACGGTTGAGCAGCACGCGCGTATCGCTCGACACTTCTTCCAAAATATCCCACACCTCGTCATGTTCTTGTTCAATGAACCGAGCTGCTGAACGGATGTTGTGTGCGTGACCGCGCGCAATCACTTTCGCCATGATAAATGGTTTGAACAATTCAAGCGCCATGCGCTTTGGCAACCCACATTCACTGATGCGCAAATTCGGACCAACAACGATAACGGAGCGACCTGAGTAATCGGTGCGCTTACCAAGCAAGTTGGCGCGGAACCGACCTTGCTTTCCTTTCAACAAATCGGCGAGTGAACGCAATTCGCGCTTGCGGCCTGCCTGCACCGTTGCAGACTTGGTGCGGCGTGCGTTGTTGTCGATGAGCGCGTCAACCGCTTCCTGCAACATACGCTTTTCATTGCGCACGATCACTTCTGGCGCATTCAATTCAAGCAAGCGCTTCAAACGATTGTTGCGGTTAATCACGCGGCGATATAAATCATTCAAATCAGACGTGGCGAAGCGACCGCCATCAAGCGGAACCATTGGACGCAGATCCGGCGGAATGACCGGCACATTGCGCATGATCATCCATTCTGGATTGATGTTGTTGCGTTGCAATGCTTTCAAAGTTTTTGAACGACGAATCAGACGGTCGCGCTTCATGCCGGTTGCATCTTCGATTTCTTTTTCCAGCACAACGATCGTTTTCTTCAAATCCATGGTGGCGAGCAAATGACGAACGGCTTCTGCGCCAATGCCTGCGTCAAATAAATGACCATAGCGCAGGGACAGTTCCTGATATTGCTGTTCTGACAAAACGCGCAGTGGCGTAATTTCTTTGAGTTCCTTGTCAGCTTGCGTGAAATCTTCTTCAAGCGACGCCATTTTTGCTTCGACGACCGTTGCATCAGGCGCCATTTTTAATTCATTTTCAAGTTGCTTGCGTTTTGATTTGTATTCATTGCGCAGCTGTTCTTGTGTTTCTGTTTTCAGCGCGGCGTCAACAGAAATGATGACAAAACTTGCGAAGTACACCACTTTTTCAAGTGCCTGCACCGAGATGTCGAGCACGGTACCGATCTTTGATGGAATGGAACGCAAAAACCAAATGTGTGCGACTGGCGTTGACAGTTCGATGTGTGCCATGCGCTCGCGACGCACCAGTGAGTGCGTGACTTCCACGCCACACTTGTCACAAATCAACCCGCGATACCGAATTTTCTTGTATTTTCCGCAGTAACATTCCCAATCTTTGGTTGGACCAAAAATTTCTTCAGCAAACAAACCGCCTTTTTCCGGTTTTTGTGTGCGATAGTTGATGGTTTCTGGTTTAGACACTTCGCCGTATGACCATGATCGAATAATGTCCGGAGATGCAATGCGCAATCGGATTGCATCGAAATCTGCAGCACTTAAATATTCTCGTTGTGGCATCATAGTGGTTGGCGTTATTCGTGGGTATGTTCAATGTGGCTCGGCCGCGGTTGATCTGGTTGCGGCTTGGTGTTGTCTGGCAGCGGCTGCATCGTGCCATTGTCTTCGCGATGCAACAATTCAACGTCAAGCGCCAAGCCCTTTAATTCACGAATCAACACGTGGAATGATTCTGGCACATTCACTTTCGTGATCTGCTCGCCTTTGATAATTGATTCATACGCTTTGCTGCGACCCGGAACGTCATCAGATTTGATCGTCAAAATTTCCTGCAACGTGTGCGCCGCGCCGTATGCTTCGAGCGCCCACACTTCCATTTCACCAAAACGCTGACCACCAGACTGCGCGCGACCACCAAGCGGCTGCTGGGTGATGAGTGAGTACGGACCAATTGAGCGCTGATGAATTTTATCATCAACCATATGGTTCAGTTTCAGCACATAGTTATAGCCAACCGTTGCTTTGTGATCAAATGCTTCACCGGTGCGACCATCGTAGAGCTGCACCTGACCGGTCGTTGGAAATCCATGCTTGCTCAACAGTTCTTTAATCTGCTCTTCAGACAAACCAGCGAGTGGCGGTGTTGCAATGCGAATACCTTCGGCGTTTGCGGCAAGGCCAAGATGGTTTTCCAAGATTTGACCCAAGTTCATACGCGAGATGACACCGAGCGGTGACAAAATCACATCAACGGGTGTGCCGTCTTCAAGAAACGGCATGTCCTCAGCTGGAACCACACGCGAAATCACACCTTTATTTCCGTGACGGCCAGCAAGTTTGTCACCCGGTTGAATTTTTCGCATGTCGGCAACACTCACCTGAATCTGACGAATGACACCCGGCTGCAATTTGTCGCCATTTTCTTCACTAAAAATTTTAACATCAATCACTTTGCCATGCTCGCCATGTTCCAAATACATTGACGTGTCACGAACGTCGCGCGCTTTTTCACCAAAAATTGCGCGCAACAATTTTTCTTCTGCTGACAATTCGGTTTCACCCTTTGGCGTGATCTTACCCACCAAGATGTCACCTGATTTCACTTCTGCACCAATGCGTACAATGCCTTCGGCATCAAGATTTTTTAATTTTTCTTCTGACACATTCGGAATGTCGCTCGTCACCACTTCTGGTCCAAGTTTTGTTTCGCGAATGTCGATTGAATAGTTGTTGATGTGAATTGAAGTGTAGCGATCTGCTTTCACGACACGGTCTGACAAAATGATTGCGTCTTCAAAGTTGTACCCGTCCCACGTCATGTAGGCGACGAGCACGTTTTGACCAAGCGCCAATTCACCACCCTGCGTTGAGGGGCCGTCTGCAAGCGCAAATCCTTTTTTGACTTTTTGTCCCGGCACCACGTTGATGCGCTGATTGATACAGGTTGATGCATTTGACAACAGATATTTGTTCACACGAAATGCGTGGCGCGTGCCTGAAGCGCCGTGCATCACAATGTGTGCGCCGTCAGCTTCAACGATTTCACCGTCTTCTGGTGCAACAATCACGTGACCTGAATCAACTGCGGCGCGGCGTTCAAAACCAGTACCAACGTATGGCGCATCTGGTTTCACACACGGCACTGCTTGACGCTGCATGTTTGTTCCCATCAATGCACGCGTTGCATCGTCATGTTCAAGAAATGGAATCAGTGAAGTTGCAACTGAAATAATCTGATTGCTTGCCACGTCAACATAATCAATTGTGTCAACCGGCTCGATCGACGCTTTTCCATTTTTGCGCACGCCACCGCGCTCTTCTTTAAAATATCCTTTTTCGTCGATCGGCATTGTTGCGGCAGCGGTCACTGTTTTTTCTTCCTGAAACGCATTGATGTATTCGATGTTCAATGTCACGCGTGGCCGAACCGGAATGGTTTCCCAGCCAGTTTCCTGCAATTTTTTCGCTGCATCTTTGGTGATTTCTTCATGGCGACTAACGATCACCTTCCCCTTTGCATCAACGAGTGCTTCGCGCGCCTGTTCGCCAACTGCAGCCTTGCCATCATTCGGTGCATCCTTTAAAACTTTTCGATACGGTGTTTCGATGAATCCAAATTCATTCACGCGTGCGAACGTTGCCAAGTGGCCAACGAGACCAATGTTCGGGCCTTCTGGTGTTGCGATCGGACAGATGCGGCCGTAGTGCGTTGGATGCACGTCACGAACTTCAAAGCCGGCGCGATCACGCGACAAACCACCGGGACCGAGCGCCGAGAGGCGGCGTTTGTGTTCCAATTCCGCGAGCGGATTAATCTGATCCATGAATTGCGACAGCTGCGATGACATGAAAAATTCGCGCACCGCTGCGATGATCGGACGCGCGTTGATCAACTTGTTTGGGTTCAGCCCCACAACATCCATGGTTGACATGCGGTCGCGCACAATGCGCTCCATGCGCGCCAAACCAATACGAAACCGATTTTGCATGAGCTCGCCAACGGCGCGAATTCGACGATTGCCGAGATGGTCAATGTCGTCAGCCTCTTCTTGCGTCACGTTGAGACGAATCACTTCGCGAATAATGAGCAGTAAATCTTCTTTGCTAAGCGTGCGAAAATCCTTGCGATCAATGTCAGCGCGCTCGCCAGTCACGGCAAATCGCTGATTAAATTTGTAGCGGCCGACGCGTCCAAGATCGTAGCGATCAAAGTTAAAAAACATCGCGTGCACGAGTGACTTTGCGTTGTCTGGCGTTGCAAGATCACCCGGGCGAATGCGTTTGTAGATTTCGACCAAACCTTCTTCTTCATTTGCGGCCTGATCTTTTCCAATCGTTGCACCGACATAATCAATGGTCGGATGATTGTTCACGTCCGCGAGTTCTGATTTGATCACTTCTGTATCACCGTAGCCGAATGCGCGCAGCAACGTCGAGACCGACGCTTTGCGCTTGCGATCGACTTTGCACCACAATACGTTATTAAGGTCAGTTTCAATTTCAATCCATGCACCGCGGTTTGGAATAATTTTTGCGCCATAGTAACGGCGGCCGCGCAAAATTTCTGAGGTGAAAAATACGCCGGCTGAACGAATAAGTTGTGAAACCACGACACGCTCAATGCCGTTGACAATGAATGTTCCATTATCAGTCATGAGCGGCAGATCACCCAAGTACACTTCCTGCTCCTTCGATTCTTTGGTGCGTTTGTTCACCAAGTCAACTTTGACGCGCAGCGGCGCTTCGTAGGTGATATTTTTTGAACGCGACGTTTGTTCGTCGAATTTCGGCTCGTCGATGTAGTATTCTTTAAAATAGAGCTCAAGGTCACGACCGGTAAAGTCGCGGATTGGCGATATTTCGTCAAACAATTCGCGCAGGCCAAAATCGAAAAACCACTTATACGAATTTGTCTGCAAGTCAGTGAGCGGCGGCAGCTCCATGGCTGGCTTGTTATTCGTGAAATAGACGCGTTCTGGGGCAATGGTGCGGTTGCGTTTGAACTGCATAGTTTGAGAAACAAAAATACCCTTACCCCGCGTGGCCGGGGAAAGGTTTTGTCAAATATTAGCTATGAGAGACGTACGACTCGAGCAAGGAAGGCATGGGAAGGGATCCTTGCACGCAGAATGGTCGATTTTAAGCCAAATCTTTTCCAATCCGCGCTCAATAGTGGGTATATAATAACGTGATAAACGAAGCGTGTCAAGTTACCATAATAAAGTTATCCCCAACGCCGAGACTGTACAAATTTGAACCAATATCCATCTGTCGCTGTGTTATAATTGCTGCAATAAATTTGCTCGTATGATTTTGCCATATTCTTCGCTCCGATCTAGCTCTCGTTTGCTCATTCTCTCTGCAATCCTCGGTCTGTGCACTATTGCAACAATAGTTTTTTACCAGATTAAAATTACACAGGCCGACTCAACGATGGATGGAAAACCAACGGGCGACACTGGATACAATGAGTGGTGGGCCGCAACATCAACGCATTACACTGCGGTATCAGATAATTGCAATTCGAGTGACATAACCTATGTTTCCACAACTTCAACAAACGCAACTGAAGTCTACACGAATAGTGCGTTTGGTTTTCCTGGTGTACCAGACGGTGCAAAAATTACCACCATCGAAATCGGACACTGCCTCTCATTTGCTGATTTTGGTGCAACATCAACCGTTGACATTTTTTACCGTTATAATTCTGCCACAAGTACCGTTGACACCGTCACCCCAACAGGATTCAGTTCGCCAAGTGGTTTTTCAACCAGCACATGGAGTTTGAGTGATATCAAAAGCTCAACGAGCACGATTGATTTCGGATTCAGACTGGCGAGCGGTACGAAGGGTGCGAAATTGTATGCAACACAAATGCTCGTTTCTTACGCGCGCCTGACGAAACCAGCACAGTTTACAGTGGTGAATGTTAACTCTTCACAAAATCTGATTTCATGGAATGACACAACCGAGGCAGAACAAAATTATGTCATACAGCGAAGTACAAATAATCCATTTAGCGGATGGTCAACTCTGGCGACTCTCAACGCAAACACAACATCGACGCTCGACACAGGGCTCACTGCAAATACCGTATACTGCTACCGCGTGGCACCAAAAAATTGGGCAGTAACTGGACCATATTCAAATGTTGGCTGCAAAGCAACTGCAACATATGCCCCAACTTCTGGAATTAATTTAGTTGCAACCAGCACTCCGGGTGGGTATGTGCAACTCACATGGACAGATTACAGCGATAACGAAGACGGGTATGTCGTGGAGCGGAGCAGTGACAATAATTCGTGGGTTGGTCTTGCAATGCTACTCTTTAATTCAACAAAATACACAGACCATGGTGTCACCAGCGGAAACACATACTACTACCGGGTCAGTAATTTTAATGATGTTGGTTTTGTGGACGATGCGTATGATCAACACACCTCAATCACGCTTCCGTAGTTAAAAAGCGCTCAAAAAAGACCTTTTTGCAAAAGAGGTCTTTTTTTGGCTCAATTTTGCAATTTTGTAAGGCAAGGCTTGACAGAATTTAAAAATTGTGCTATTCTAGTCAGTTCGGCTGCAAAGCTGGGCGCGCCCTTTACACACAACAAACGTCAGTGTCCCTCGAACAAGGAGGGTGAAACAGGTGGGAATCAGCCCCCATCTGCGGTCCGTGCGATGGTTTGGGCGGGTTTCGACTCATCCACCCCATCAAACGTGTGCCACGAGCTTGAGCTTCGGCAATACAGCTCACTTCACCTCCCTATTCGAGGGACGCTGCGTATCTAAGGAGCGGCATGGTGTCGCTTCATTCTATTTCGCGTCCTGATGGAGGGCCGTATGGCCAAGGGTCAACACACCCATTTCTTCAACAAGATTGACCGTCTCGAGCGCGCCGCCATGGCGCGGGAAGCGCAGCGCGAGCGGCAGAAAAATGCGCCGCTGCCGCGCACCGAAACGAAGACGCCCGCTCCGGCGACACTCGATCACGCGGCGCAGATCGCCGTGTTCGAGGAGTGGGCCAGGGCCGAGACGCCGGTGGCGCGGGTCAGCAAGCCCGCGCAGGAGCCTCGCCGCGAGGAACGCTCGGCGCCCTCGCACCGCACCATCCAGCGTGGTGCGCCATGCGGTGGTGGCGGTCGCAAGGTCGGCGGCAGCAAGCGCGACCTCGCGCTGCTGTTCGGCTAGAGCAGCCGACACAAGTGCGCAACACACTCACCAGTCTTGAGACCCAAACACAATCAAGGGTTTCGACTGGTGGGTGCTTTTTTTATTACGCACAACCAACCCACCGAACACAAACCGTGTTCAATGTGATATAATAATTGACGCCCCAATTTTTTGTATTGCTCACATGCCCATTCGCACTTCCCCACAACGGCACTCAGATCCGCAACCACAACGCCGACAACGCGCAACGCGCGTCGTATATGAAAAACATCAAGAGCCGCGCGGCATTTCAAAACCACTCAGTACCGAAACAAAACGGATTTTAATCCCCATCATTCTTGGTCTTGCTGCACTGCTTTCTGGATTATCGCTCTTTGGCGCAGCGGGAATTGTCGGTGAATTCATCAACAATTTTTTATCGCTTATTTTTGGCGTGACGCGTTTTGTGGTGCCAATACTGCTCATCATTTGGGCGGTCTTAATCGAACGCGATGAACAACTTGAGCGTAAATCACACCACGTCATTGGATTTGTTTTATTTTTGCTGTCTGCAAATGGTCTCGCACATGTTTCCATTCCGCTCGCCGACATGATTGACACCGGAGTGCAAGGATACCGCGGCGGCATCGTCGGTCTTATATTCGCCTATCCATTGCTCCGCTTTACCGGCATCTATGCAGCAGCACCAATACTGATCATTTTTTTACTCATGAGCATCATGCTCATTTTTAATTTCACTATTTCTGGTCTTGCAAATTTTATGCACGCCGTGTGCGGTCGTGTGTGGCGTTGGTTTGCTGATAGTGTCATGTACACGCGCACCACTGTTGCGACCGGCGAAGAACCACTGCCGGAAATTTCGCAACACCGATTGGCAACCGCTGACGATGCGGCTGAAAATGATGTTGAAGAGGAAGAGGAAGTTGTAGCAGAACCCCAAGCAGCTGGTGATCCGATCAGTGGCAAACAGGAACCGCTCCCCATGCCGAGAAAACATTCATTTAAACCGTTGCCTGCGTTTGATTTGCTACTTGCAAATAAATCAAAAGCAACTGCCGGCGATATAAAATCAAATGGGCAAACGATCGTGGACACGCTCAAACAATTTGGTATTGGTTCTGAGCTTGCGGAAGTGCGCACTGGTCCAACAGTCACGCAATACGCGATCCATCCAAACAAGGGCGTGAAGGTTGCGCGCATCATGGCTCTGTCGAATGACCTCGCACTTGCGCTTGCCGCGCATCCGATTCGCATCGAGGCGCCGATTCCGGGAAAGCCGTATGTCGGGATCGAAGTTCCGAATGAGCGCGTTGCACTCGTGACGTTGCGTGAGTTGCTCGAAGCAGAAGAATTTCAACGACGCAGCAGCAATATGCATATGGCGCTCGGCAAAGATGTTGCGGGGAAAGTTTGGTTCGCTGATATAACAAAAATGCCGCACTTGCTTGTTGCTGGCTCGACTGGTTCTGGAAAAACAGTTTGTCTCAACACATTAATATTGTCGCTGCTCTACCAAAACACGGACGAGACGCTCAAACTCATCATGGTTGATCCGAAGCGTGTTGAGTTAACGATGTATAACGGGTTGCCGCACTTGCTCACACCGGTGATCACTGACATGACGCGGTGCATTAACGCACTCAAATGGACGATTTCTGAAATGGAGCGACGCTATGATTTGTTGTCAAAAGTTGGGTCGCGCGATATTGCATCGTACAACAAACGCGTGCCGCAAGAAAAATTGCCGTTCATCGTGTTTGTGATTGATGAGCTCGCTGATTTGATGATGCAAGCAGGTGCAGAAGTTGAGGGTGGCATTGTGCGACTCGCGCAAATGTCTCGCGCGGTCGGCATTCATTTAATTGTGGCAACGCAGCGACCGTCTGTTGACGTCATTACCGGTATCATGAAAGCAAACATTCCGGCACGCATCGCGTTTTCCGTTGCATCGATCACTGACTCGCGCACGATTTTGGATTCTGCGGGCGCGGAAAAATTGCTCGGGCGTGGCGACATGCTGCTGCAAACCGCAGACATGTCAAAACCAAAACGCATTCAAGGTGCATTTGTCAGCGAAGATGAAATGAAAAAAGTAGTTGATTATTGGAAAGCAGATTCAGCACCAGAATATAATCCACTCGTTGTTGAAAAACAGGCGCACTCGTCAACGGTGTTCGGGGACAAAGGTGAAGAACATGATCCGCTGTTTGAGGAGGCAAAAGAGGTTGTGTTGGAATCAGGGAAAGCGTCAACGTCTTTGCTGCAGCGCCGTTTGAAATTGGGCTATGCGCGTGCAGCACGCATCATCGATGAATTGGAGGCAGCGGGCATTGTTGGTCCGGGCGATGGTGCGAAACCACGAGAAATTTTGGCACTGAAGTCTGCAGATGATATAATCAAAAACGGAAACACGGAAATGCTCGATGCAATGGATGGAGAAACGCCGGTTGAAGGCGATGAGGAATCAAATGACGAG
>MFQD01000042.1:5896-19518 GCA_001782975.1 Candidatus Magasanikbacteria bacterium RIFCSPHIGHO2_02_FULL_50_9b | reverse complement strand
TGCGCCACTCGTTTGCAACTGATTTGTTGCACAATGGCGCGGATATTCGTTCAGTGCAGGCAATGCTTGGACATTCGTCAATCACGACCACCCAGATTTACACGCATGTAACTGATCCGCAGCTGAAAAAAATTCATCAGCAGTTTCATGATAAAAGGGGTTGATTTTATATAATTTTTGGTTAGCCGGACGCTGGGTGATCAGCATCCTCCGGTCAAGTGAACGGTGGATAACTGACCCTTGACAAAAAATTTTATATGTGGAACCCAGTAGTATATGAAAATACTGGGTGTTGGAAGTTTTGGGGTAATCTATTCAGGGCTAACTGAACAGGCAGCTATTGATTTTTTAATTACCAAAAGACACGGAGAAAAAAAAGCTGCGTTTGTTCGATTTGAAATTGGCAAAATTGATTTAGTGTGGGGTGAGCAAGGAACATCAATTAAAGAAGGGCATGGACTTGTGCATATATTAGAAAAACACCCCGAGATAATAAGTGAACTTGCTAAAATTATTATAGAAGGTGTTGTGTATAAACAGGGCAACGATCGTCTCCTGATTGTAAAAAATGTCGGAGAAGATAAAAATCAGGTTGCAGCAGTCAGACTTGATTGGAATGGTAATGAAAAAACATGGCTTGTTTCTGCTTTTAATGAGCCTTAAAACGACTTTGCCCACACCTTGCGGCGTGGGCTATGAGCGATTTCACTCCGTTCTCATAATTTAACAAAGTACGAACTAATATTACTATAGATTTTTATGTAAACAATGTCAAGTATTGCATAAGGCCACATACATACTGCAGTCCGTGGGAACCCCGGACATATGCAACACAAGTACATCAGCTAAAGCACTTTGATTTCGTGAACCAGACGCGCTATACTTTGCCGGATATGAAAATTAGAAAAGCAATCATTCCGGTGGCTGGCTACGGGACACGATTTCTGCCAGCAACAAAAGCACAACCAAAAGAGATGTTGCCAATTGTCGATAAGCCGACGGTGCAGTATGTTGTCGAGGAAATAGTTGCAGCCGGTATCACGGACATCATTTTCGTGACGCGGCGCGGCAACCACATGCTCGAGGACCATTTTGACAGTAATATTGAACTGGAGCGACAGCTTGAAGCAGCGGGGAAAAAAGACAAATTGAAACTCGTGCAGGACATTAATCACCTTGCGCATTTTTATTATGTTCGACAAACGCGCGATATGCCATACGGCAATGGGACGCCATTGCTCGCCGCGCGCGAACTGATCGGCGACGAACCATTCATCTATGTGTTTCCGGATGATTTGGTGGACAGCGAGGTGAGTGCGACAAAACAACTGGTGCAAACGTACGAAAAACTGGGTTCGCCTGCGGCTATTATTGGGGTGCAAGAAATGCCGGACGATGTTTTGCATTTGTACGGCGTGGTGAAGCCAAAAAAGGGCGCAAAAAAAATTGCGGGCGCGATGCGTGTTGAATCAGTGGTGGAAAAACCAGCACGCGGGACAGCGCCAAGCAACTTGGCGCAGTTTGGGCGTTTTGTTTTGACTCCCGACGTGATCCGCGCACTTGAAAAACAGCCGCTTGGCAAGGATAATGAATTATGGCTGACTGATGCGCTCATGGCTGTTGCAAAAAAGAAGCCCGTATTCGCAAAACCTGTTGACGGAACGTGGTATACGACCGGCGATCCGTTAAACTACCTGAAAGCAACCATTGCGTTTGGATTAAAACATCCAAAAGTAGGCGCCGATTTTACGGAATATTTGCGCACGCTCCACATATAAAAGTAAGCACATTTGCTATGTTAAAACGATCTTTCTCAACTCTGGTTCTTGCGGGGGTATTGCTTCTGACTGGCGCAGGTTGCGGCAGCAGCGGTGGTGACACTGCTGCAGCTGTGCCAAAATCAGCGCTCCAACCAGTCTCGCTGAATTATTGGGGTGTGTTCACGGACTCTGACGACATGGCGGTGTTGATCGCTGAATTTCAAAAAAAACATCCGAACATTCAGGTGCAGTATCGTAAATTCAGACCGGAGGAATACGAGCAAAAATTGCTCGAAGCGTTTGCGGAAGATCGGGGGCCTGATTTGTTCACTATTCACAATACATGGTTGGCGCGATACAAAAGTAAGTTGACGCCCGCACCAGACAAGGTGGCGTATCCAACATTTGTGAAAAGCGGGAGTGGTATCAGCGAAAAAACTGAAGTGCAGATGAAGGAGCTGGCCGGCTTGACTCTCAAGCAAATGCGCGATCAGTTTGTGGCAACTGTTGAACAAGATGTGATGCTGCAGGCAGCATCAACGTCAACGAAAAAAAGCATCTACGCACTGCCGTTTTATGTCGATACGCTCGCGCTGTATTTTAACAAAGATTTGTTGGCACAAAATTCGATCGTGAAGCCGGCGGCGAACTGGAATCAGCTGCGTGAACATGCGGAAACATTGACCAAGCGGGTAAAAGACAGTGATCTCATCACACAATCAGCGGTCGCGCTTGGCACGGGCAGCAACGTGCATCGCGCGGGCGACATTTTGATGGCGCTTATGGCGCAAAATGGGGCGCGAATCACCAAAGACGACGGCGCGTTCATTTTTCACACACCCGGAAATACGAATCCGGAGAAAGACGAAGCGCTCCCCGGTGCCCGCGCACTCCAATTTTATCTGGATTTTGGAAATCCGAAATTGAAATCATACACATGGAATCCGGAACAAGGTGATGCGCTCGATGCATTCACCGAGGGACGTGTGGCGTATTACTTTGGTTATTCGTACGATTTATCAACGATCCGTGCGCGAAACCCACGCTTGAATTTTGATGTCGCCGCAATGCCGCAGTTTGAAAAGCCGCTCAACATCGCGAACTATTGGATGGAAGCAGTGTCAAATAAATCAACGCATCAGCAAGAGGCGTGGCTGTTTGTGCAGGAAACGGCGACCAGCAAAGAAGCGCTCGCGAAATTTTTGAAGCGCACCAAGCGCGCGTCCGCGCTGACCGAACTGATTCAGACGCAGCTCGACGACGTGGATCTCGCCATTTTTGCAAAGCAAAATTTGACGGCGCAAACGTGGTATCACGGGAAAGACAGCCGCGTGGGCGATCAAATTCTCGTTGAATTGATTGATGGCGCGCGCGCGAAATTGCTGAGTGAAGCAGAGGGAATGGATGTACAACAAATGATGCAGGAATCGGTGAATCGTGCCGCGGCGCGACTGAATGACACGCTATGAACACCGTAGCCACTCGACTCTGCGCAGTTGCAATGCTCGGATCACTTTTGTTTTCCGCAGTGCCAGTTGCGGCAAAGGGTTTGATCCCAGAGCCAACGGGCAAATGCCCAGAAGATTACATGCTGCCCGGAACGAAAACACCGCTCGGTACTGCGTGCAAAGATGGCGCTGAGCGTGACTTTCAGCTGGATGACATCAAGGGTCTGCTCGCAACAATTGGAAATTTCATGTTAAGCATCGCTGGCGCGATTGTGTTATTTTGTTTTGTTCTTGGCGGATTTTTTTGGATCGCGTCAGCAGGCAATCAAAAAATGATTGAGCGCGGCAAATCCTTGATTTCTGGCGCTGTGATCGGGCTGCTTATTTTGTTCTCCGCATACACACTCGTCATTTTTGCCGTGCGGACGTTGGTGGGAACTGGCGCTGATGAATATTTGCCGTCAGCGGTGGCGCCGCAAGGCACTGGTGTGGGGGCTGGCGGCGGTGCTGCAGGGCCAACGCAAAACGCTTCAATCAAAAAAGGCGCTATTTCAGTTTTGCCATTTGTTGTGGATAAAGCAAAATTGTGTGAATCGATTGGTGGCTTATCATGCGCACCACAAAATACCTGCAAGACTTCATTCTCCATAATCAATGCATGTGGTGGTGACGCTGTTTCGCTCGCGTCCAATGAATGCTGTCTCGCCACGGTGCAGCCAGCGCAAAACACTTCGTGTGGTCGTGCCGGTGGTAGCTGCATAAACAAAACAACGGCGCAGTGTAGCGGCGTGTTAGTCAAAGGATTGTGTGACGCGAAGGGAATGGGTAATGATATTGAATGTTGCTTTAACTTAAAATAAATTGCCGAGTGCGCTATACTGTTCAGTATGAAACGACAAAAGATCCAAGTAACAATTCTCGCGCTTGTGTTAACGTGCGGTTTTTTTGGTGCAGCGGCGACGGTGGACGCACAGCAAACCGGTACGGGTGCAGTCGCGCTCATAAATCCGTTGCAAAACAGTGTGAATTCAGAGGCGCCGGTACAGTCATTGTCAGCGATTTTCATCAATGCGCTGTTTGGGGTTGCCGGTTCAGTGGCGCTTGCGATGTTTGTGTGGGGTGGGATGCTGTGGCTCACGTCCGCGGGAAATGAAAAGCAGGTTGATCAGGGTAAGCAAATTATTAAATGGACAACGCTTGGCATTATTTTGATGTTCGCCGCATACACATTGGTCAGTTTCTTGTTTTCAAATTTGGGAAATGCGCCAGTAGCAACGACCGCTCCGGGCGCAGGAGGCGCAGCTGGTGGTGGCACGGCAGCAGGAGGCGCAGCACAAACCACAAGTTTTTGCTGCGTTGATTACAACAACAACACAGTCGCAACGGTGACGAGTAAGGGCGCGTGTAGCGGCGCTAAAAAAGAATTTGTTGCTGATTCATGTGACAAAATTAAATTCTGCCCTGCGTCGCCCGTGCACGGATATGAAGCGTGCACACCGTATCCGGTTGCCTCGCAATGCTTGGCTGGCGGCAGCGGATATAAATCTTTGAACGATTGCTTGACTGTGGAAAAAGGAAAACCGTCGGCCGGTGGTGTCAAGCCGTAATAATTGTGCTATAATTCACGCAACATAATTTATATGACGTACCTTCACAAAGCAGCGACATTCGCAACTGCAGCCACTATGATGGCCGCAACTTTAATCACGCCGGTTTTCGCAGCAGCCGCAGCAGCTGATGATGCTGACGGCTTGCTCGAGGCAGGCGATCTTGGCCTTGACCAGATTCGCAAAGAAGCTGGTTTCGGCAAGAAATCAATTTATGCGACCGTTGGTGACATCATCAAAATCGCATTGACGCTCGTCGGCATCATCGCGATTGTGCTCGTTATTTACGGCGGCTTCAAATGGATGACTGCTGGTGGCAGCGAAGAAAAAGTTGATGAGGCAAAAAAGATTTTGTACTCGGGCGCTATTGGGTTGGTGATCATTTTCTCGGCCTACGCGCTCACCACGTTTGTGCTTGGGACGCTGATCAAGGCAACGGGTGCAGAAGGGTTTACTGGTATTTAGCAGTTCTCACTCCGCGCGACATCTGGTATACTACGAGCCGTGGCTGTCAAAGGCCACGGCTCTTCAATTCTTACTATGCAACGTTTCTCATTTTCATTTTTCGTCCTTTCATTTTTATTCAGCATTATTGTCGCGGCTGTGACGGCTCAACCAGCACTTGTGCACGCGCAAGCCGGCGGCACTGGCACGACGGCGGATCCGTATGGCCTCGAAGGAACGCGCAAACAAACGCCGCAATACGCAAACGCGAAAAAAACTTTGCCAGAATTAATTGGCTCGGTAATTTCCGTTGCGCTTTCGTTGATTGGTTTTGTGTTTCTTGGGTTGGCGCTGTACGCGGGTTACAAATGGATGACTGCGCAAGGCAACACGAAAGACGTTGACACCGCGCGCGACACACTGATTAATGCGACGATCGGTATCATCTTGATCGTTGCTGCATATGCAATCACGAATTTTATTTTCACAGACGTGGTCAGTCAGATTCAGTAATTTGATATGGTGAGTTTGATTGCTGCAACTGGGTGGGAGGGGACGCATGCGCAAGTGCAACAGGCTGGCACTATTGCGTGGGGTTCGACAAACACATCGCTACCTGCCATTGCCGGAAAAGTTATCAACACCGGCTTGGGATTGCTCGGACTCGTTTTTTTGGGTTTTGCGTTGTACGCCGGTTTCAAATGGATGACGGCGCGCGGTGATTCCAAAGCCGTTGATGAGGCGAAACAAACGATAAAAAATAACATCATTGGCTTAATAATCATCATGTCCGCGTATGCGCTCACGAATTTTGTGATGAGTCAGTTTGGCTCGATCACAGGGGCTGGTGGTGATGATGGCGGAGGTGCGGCGGGTGGCGCTGGAGGTGCAGCCGGACAAACGCAGGGTGATGTTCCAGTTCCTGGTGGGCAGAACGCCGTCTGATGTGCTATAATTCTAACTAACAAATTTTAAGTCATTTATTTTATGCAGATCACACAAAAAATTGTAGCAACTGCTACGGCGGCCTCAATGGCCATTTCGTTATTCGTTCCGATGTTGGCAGTGCATGCTGCTACAAATCCGTTCGCAGAAGGTGGAAAGGCACAGCAGTATCTTAAGAAAACCGGTGAGGAGGCTGGCATTGGAACATCTGCTTCAGCGCCTGAAATTGTGGGTCGCATTATCAACATTGCGCTCAGCTTGCTCGGCCTTGTTTTCTTGGGGTTGGCATTGTACGCTGGCTTTAAGTGGATGACGGCACAAGGCGACTCAAAGGAAGTTGATGCAGCAAAAGATACGCTCAAGAATTCGGTTATTGGTTTGATCGTGATCATGGCATCATACGCATTGAGTAACTTTGTTATTTCACAACTCTTCACTGCCACACAGTAATCATGAGTGAACCGGGCAACTCGCCGCAGAATTTGAGTGAGATTATCAAGGTCGCCCGAGAGGGCGACCTTGCGGCATTTGAACGGATTGTGCTGTTATTCGAGCGACGCGTCTTTGGTTTCGTGTTTCGCCATCTGAACACACGCGAGGATGCCGAGGATGTGACGCAGGAAGTTTTTTTGAAGGTGTTTAAGAAAATTCGTTCGTATGATCCAGCGAAATCGTTCACGACATGGCTATTCACCGTGGCAATTAACACGGTGTACGACCATTTGCGCCGCAAGCACGTGCGGCCAGAGCTGCTGATTTTGGATGACGCGATTGGGTGTAGCGGTGGGATTGAAACCGCGGATGAGCGCGATGCGTATACTCAAGTTGAGAACGAGTTCGACATCGAACGTGCTTTGGCAAACATCAAGCCAGCGTATCGGACGGTGTTATTATTGTATTATCGGGATGAATTGAGCTGCGAAGAGATTGCGGTGGCGCTCGGAATTCCGGTTGGAACGGTTAAAACACATTTATTTCGAGCACGCAGCGCCGCAAAAAATGCCTTAGAGGGAGTGGCGAATAATTTCCTCCCGCGCGAGAGGCCAGCAACGCGCTCCGGAAACCATTCGCCCCTGCCTCATAAATAATTTCTTATGTCTAGTGATTTGGGTCAAAAAATAAAAGAATTGTCCGAGATCGAATTTCCATCCGGCCTTCATGGGAGAATTATGCGGCAGCTGGTGTTTTTGAAATTCCGGACACCATTTTTGATTGTAGTAACGCTGTTGCTTTTGAATTTGGTGCTGTCAGGCATTCGTGTTTGGAATCAACTGCTCGATGCCGAGGCTGTGACGATTTTTTCAATATTATGGGACGGGATTGAGTGGAGTTTTGTCGGGCTCGGGCAGTTTGCGCGTGATCTGTTTGAGCTCGTACCAGTCGGTCAGCTTGGAATGCTGGCGATTAATTGTGCTGCCTTACTTTACATCGTATATTTCTTCCCGAGAGCAATGCGACGGTTTGGAAGTCAGCATTAGTCTGTGTGCCGACACTTTCTTCCCGCGCGAGGGCCAGCAACGCGCTCAGAAAGTGTCGGCACACAGATCATAATGATAATTTCACAGTACCGCACTGATGATCATCGGTAGTCGGGGTGGTGTATCGTCAATTGTATATTCTCGTTTTCTGAAGCGCGTTGCTGGCCCCTCGCGCGGGAAGAAAACGAGAATATGCAACTTCAATGGACTACTCTGCATTGTCATGCTAGGATATTGCGTATATGGTAGACGCCAAATCCACAAAAATTGCGGATCTTTTATTTCCTGACATCGAGTCCGTGCCAGATGAGACGCCAGATCGCAATCTTCCAAAAGGCGCTGCTGTCACGCGGTATGCCCCAAGCCCAACCGGCTTTCTCCACATCGGCGGCGTGTACACAGCGTTAATTTCCGAGCGCATGGCGCACCAATCAGACGGTGTATTTTATTTGCGTATCGAAGACACGGACAAGCAGCGTGAAATTGCGGATGGCGTGCGTCTTATTGCGTCTGGGCTTGGAAAGTTTGGAATACGCGTTGACGAAGGGGTGCATCCTGATATGACAGAAACTGGGGCATATGGCCCATACATCCAAAGCGAGCGTCTTCCGATTTATCATACATTCATTAAAAAACTAGTTGCTGATGGCAATGCCTATCCATGTTTTTGCACATCCGAAGAGCTTGATCAAACTCGCGAAACGCAAGAATTGCAGAAAATTAAAACAGGTTATTACGGTCGCTGGGCAAAACATCGTGTCATCACTTCGGAGGAAGTCGAGGAGCGCCTTGGCCGCGGTGAGCAATTTGCAGTGCGACTGAAATCGCGCGGCGTCGAAGGGCAAAAAATTAAATTCACTGATCTCATTAAAGGTGATCTCAATTTGAGCGCCAATGAAAACGACGCTATTTTGCTCAAATCCGACGGCTATCCGACATACCATTGGGCGCATTGTGTGGATGATCATTTGATGCGCACCACGCAGGTGATTCGCGGCGACGAATGGCTGCCGAGTGTGCCATTGCACACCGAACTATTCACGCTCATGGGCTGGGAGTTGCCACAGTATGCGCATTTGGCGCCGATCGTGAAGATCGATGAAGCGGGATCGAAGCGTAAATTGAGCAAGCGCAAAGATCCCGAGGCAAATGTTGAATATTATTTTGAACAGGGGTATCCGATTGCGGCAGTGACTGAATATCTGCTCAACCTCATTAATTCTGATTTTGAAGATTGGCGCCGCGAACACCCAGATACGCCGCACACTGAATTTATCGTGCGTCTTGAAAAAGCAAATGCGAGCGGCGCTCTGTTTGATTTTGTGAAGCTCGCTGACGTGAGTAAAGCGGTGGTGTCGCGCATGTCCGCGACCGAAGTTTGCGCGGCCGTGATCGAATGGGCAAATCAGTATGATGCAGAGCTCGCGGCATGGCTCGCGTCGAATCGCGATGAGGCGATCAAAATTTTTGCAATCGAGCGCACGGGCGAGAAGCGCCGCAAAGATATTGCAAAATGGTCAGATGTTCGCGAACACATCGCGTATTTTATGACGGACGAAGTTGTGTTTGTGCGGCCAGAGAAAATTGACACCACTACCGCAACAGAGATTCTTACAAAAACAATCGTGCTCATAGATTTTTCTGATTCAGCCGAGGAGTGGCTCGCGAAATTTCGCGCACTGGCAACTGAATTGGGATTTGCACCAGACACAAAGACATTTAAGGCCGCACCAGAAACCTTCAAGGGTCATCTTGGTGATGTGGCATCAGTGCTGCGTCTTGCGTTGACTGGTCGCACGAACACACCCGATTTGTTCGAGCTCATGCAGGTGCTTGGCGAACAGCGAGTCAAAGAGCGACTTGAACGCGCGTTGAACAACCTCTGATAAATTATTTGATCGTTGCGGCAACAACGGAAACAACGCGTTTATCAAAAACTGATGGAATTATTTCGTCAGGCGTTGGGTTTTCAACGCATGCCGCGAGCTCCGTTGCCGCGCGAACAAACATTTCTTGCGTCACCACGCGCACACCGTTGTCGAGTGCGCCGCGAAAAATTCCGGGGAACGCCAGCACATTATTAATTTGATTTGGAAAATCTGAACGTCCGGTTGCGACGACGAACGCGCCGGCAGCGCGTGCGACATCAGGCATAATTTCTGGCTCTGGATTTGCCATTGCAAAAATAATTGGCTGTGGATTCATCGTGGCGATCAATTTCGCGTCGAGCGCATTCGCCACGCTGACGCCGATGAACACGTCTGCCCCGCGTAGCGCATGTTCAAGCAAACCAATCACGCACCCACTCGCGTCTTGCCCCTCGAGGCACGCCACATTTGTGATCTGTGCAAGTGCTATTTTTTCGTTGTTTAAATCCGTGCGACCATTATGAATCACACCCTTGCTGTCACACATGACGATGGTGCGAACACCAAAAGCCAACAACAATTCCGCGATTGCTGTTCCGGCAGCACCAGCTCCATTAATCACGACGCGCGGCTCGTGTGGTTGCATATTTTTTAAACGCAACGCGTTGATTAGTGCGGCGAGCACGACCACTGCAGTCCCATGCTGGTCATCATGCACGACGGGGATGTCGAGCTGTTCACGCAAGCGGCGTTCGATGTCAAAACATTTTGGCGCGGCAATGTCTTCAAGATTGATTCCACCAAACACTGGCGCGATGTGGCGCACCGCAGTGATAATCTCCTCTGGGTTTTGTGTGTCCAGACAAATTGGAAACGCATCAATGTCCGCAAATTCTTTAAACAGTGCAGCTTTTCCTTCCATCACCGGAATTGCCGCAGCAGCGCCGAGATTACCGAGACCTAAAATTGCAGATCCGTCAGACACAATAGCAACGGTATTTTTTTTGATCGTCAAATTTTTGACTGACGCTGGATTGCGTGCGATTTCGCGGCACACCTCCGCAACGCCGGGTGTGTATGCAACTGACAAATCATGTCGATCATTGAGCGGAACTTTTGGAATCACGCTAATTTTGCCGTGGTGGCGCGCGTGGAGCTCGAGAGATTCTTCGAAAACTGTTGGCATATTTTTTAATATAAAGAACCCACCCTGTTGTTCTCCGATCTGGCTAGAAACGGCGGTTGCCGGCCGTTCTCGGTTGAACGCTCGTGCGTTTTGGGGCACACGAACAAGGTGGGAGCGCCGTGAGGGAAGGCACGACTTTTGGACTTACTGTACTGCAGCGTACGGTGACTGGCACAGTTACCAGCTACCTTACACTGTGTCCAACATCAGGCGGCTTTCGCCAGTAGAATCGCATGCATACGGCCTATCCCTAGCCAAGGAACGCGCGTTTCGCCGCGCGCTTGCATACATCCCGCCCTGCTTTCACTGGGCTTATCGTCCGAACGAGTCGCCGATCTTGCTTATTCAATAACCTCGGGTTACGAGCACCCAAGGGGCTCGAAATTGTACACTTCAGCTTCTGCGGACGATAAAAAATAGTTTACTCTTTGCACCGAATCTGTCAAGCGCCTGATTTTTTTGTATAAAAATAAGCCGCAATCGCACTGCTGATTGGCACCGCAAGCACGAGCGCGGTACTGCCAACGAGCGTTCGAACAATTTCTTCGGAAACCTGCTGACTGTTGAGAACAACCCACAACGGCTGGACGTCAGAGGAATAAAATAACAAAAAAAGTGGGAATGAGGCGCCGGCATATGCAAGCACGAGCGTATTCACGAGCGATGCTATGTGCTCACGGCCTATGCGCATGACGCGCGTAAACAATTCGCGAAATTTCATGCCCGGTTTTGCGTCATGTAATTCGTGTATCGCGGCAGTTTGTGCGATCGTAATGTCATCGAGCACGCCGAGTGAACCGATGATAATGCCGCATAACAAGATGCCGCGCAAATCAAGTTGCGCTCCGCCGATAATTTGTACGAACATCGCTTCTTCGCTTCCGGTGCCGAACAATCGCGCCGCGTGCACTGCGACAAACGCGATCACTGACGCCAACGCAAGTGTGATTGCGGTGCTGCCAACCGCAAGTGATGTACTGCGTTTAAATCCGTGCGCAAAAAACATGGACGCGCAGATGATGAGCAGTGAGCCAATGAACACAACGAACAGCGGTTGGTATCCTTTGATGATCAATGGAATAATTACCCCCATCAAAACAGCAATTGTTGCAGCAAGTCCGGCAATTGAAGTGAGTCCTCGCCAGCGCCCGAGCAAAATCACGAGCACAAAAAATGCCGCAGCAAACCATGCGATTGACGGCATACGATAAAAATCGCTGATGTAAAATTGTTCCTGCCCCGGAGTTTCTGACGGAATTTTTATCACAATCACTCGGTCGTTTGGTGCTACTCGAATTCTTTTTTCTTCTGGCTGTGTGGTGTGATCAATCGTGATTTTGTTTCCGTTTTGCAACGTGATTTCTACTTTTTGACGGTACGCATCGTTGGTGGTTTCGGAAATAATGTTCGTGACTGTGCCTCGATAATATTCATCAGGTTGATAGTCTGCATGTGTTTGTGCTGCCACCGCAAGCGGCGCGAGCGAAGCTATGATAGCCACAATTCCGACGATAACTTTGTTCATAGGTATCAAGTATAGACCACTCCCAACGAAGCTGCTAGTATGTGTGGTATGACATACGCGCACGCATTGATTTTGTCGCTCGTTGAAGGTGTTACGGAATTTCTTCCGGTGTCGTCAACTGGTCACCTCGTGATTGCCGCTGAATTTTTAAATATTGAACAGACGGAGTTTGTGAAAACATTTGAAATTGTCATTCAGCTCGGCGCAATTTTCGCCGCCGTTGTGTTGTATGCGCGACGCATTGCAGCAAATTTTTCGCTCACAAAAAAAATTATTATTGCGAGTGTACCAAGCGCGATTGTTGGCATTTTATTTTATGATTTGATCAAAACATATCTGCTTGGAAACACATTGTTCACCGCGGCCGCGCTTTTTTTTGGTGGCATTGCGCTCATTTGTTTTGACCTTTTTGTTGTCAACAAAAAAATAGACGCGAAACAAATTCCAACAAACCAACAGGCGACAATTATCGGCTTATTTCAAACACTCGCGTTAATTCCCGGCGTTTCTCGCTCAGGCGCAACGATCGTTGGTGGCGTTTTGTCCGGACTTTCACGTTCAAGCGCAGTCGAATTTTCATTCATGCTTGCAATTCCGCTTATGCTCGGCGCAACTGCGCTTGATTTGGTGCGCACTGATGCGGTTATCGGCCCGCATGAATTACAGCTGCTCGCCATTGGATTTGTTGGTTCGTTTTTGAGTGCGCTTGCGGTGATAAAACTCTTTATCGCGTTTGTATCACGCCGTACTTTTTTGTGGTTTGGCATCTACCGCATTGCAGTCGCGTCTCTCGTCATTCTATTTTGATAATCGAGCACGACATATTGCTCGCGGCGCGTTTTAATTCCACCGTGTCGCCAATTTTTTTCAGGAGCAACTGGGCGCCGATCGGCGACTGATGCGAAATAATTCCTCGACTTGGGTCTGTTTCTTGCGATCCCAATATTTGAAATTTTTTTTGTGATCCATCGGGGCACTGCACAGTGACCGTGCTGCCAATCTGCACGTGGTTCACGCTGTGTTTTGAAATTATTTCCGCATGATTGAGCTGCTGTTCAAGTCGATCAATCGAGTCATTAAGTCCGCGCAGCCGACCTTTTGCCATTTGATACTCGGCATTTTCTGAAAAATCACCGTTTTGCGCCAAACGGTGTACCTCATCGGCGAGCCGCGGTCGTTCTGTCTTGAGACGCTGCAACCGTACCGTTAATTCGTTAAATTTGTCCTCGGTGATCAGCGGGTCGGTCGACGGATGGCTGAAAGTTGGAGGTTTTCGCTTGGGGATTTGCATGCATGGAATGGTATCACGCTGGGCGGGGCAAAGCCAATCTAAGCTTGACAAATGAGCCTTGATCTGTTAT
>MFQD01000042.1:0-5859 GCA_001782975.1 Candidatus Magasanikbacteria bacterium RIFCSPHIGHO2_02_FULL_50_9b | reverse complement strand
CGGCTGGGCATTTGTCCCGGCCGTCCCGCTCGACCGCGTGCAGGAGCTTGGGAGCGAGATGTTGAGCTGGCTGGCCGCATACTGGAGCGAGAGGACCCCCGCCGATCTGTCGGCGCGGCTGTCTGATTTGACCCAGTATTGGCTTGCATTACACAACAAGCTTCCCGTTGACGCCAGTAGCACGTGTATGAAGCGCTGTGCCGAATGCATCTTTTTCAAGGAACATCGGCCACTTCTCACGACCAAGCGTTACTGCGCCGTGCTCACTGCGACGGGCTTTCAACAGGCCTGTGCGGATCACGCGTCACACCCGCGTTGTGTGATCATGGCCGAAGGCGAACGTGGAGAACTGTTCAGGAGGTTGCTGATCGTGCACCTCGAGTGGCAGATTAACGAGCTCAAGAACAATGAGGTAGATGCCCTCCGGTGGTACATTCTCTTCAGCGAGCTTGCAGCGTCCGCTCCGTACAAGCCGCTCCACCCGACCGTCCGCCCGACGTTCCATGTCGGCGACGAAGTGGTGATCTGGAATGGAAAGCAGTACGTGCGCGGCACGTTCAACAAGTTCGACGCAGAGGCACGCTGTATGTGGGCGTTCGTCTCCCACCGCTCGCGCTCTGGAAAATCCTTCGTCTTGACGCATCTGAACATCTTTCTGATCCTGCACATGCGGGACTTCGAGTTCCTGCGCGCAGACAAGGAGTTTGCCCACGAGTGGTTTGAACAGCAACACATTGTCGGTCGTCGCATCAACAGCGTGCGTCGGCTTCGCGTCGGCCTCAAGGACGCGTGATGAACTGGAGCAGAGAACAACCAAATCCCCCATTCGGCCGCGCGCTGATGGGGGATGTTTTTTATGTAATGTAACGCTCACGCTGGGGTCTGGACAAAAATGGTATAGTGTGGTACGGTTGAGCCCAACCTACAGAACCGAATAGGAGGGATCATGTTCCGTTTGCTGACCGTCATGGTCGTCATCATCGCGCTGGCCAGTGGCGGCGCAGCGTTTCTCCCGAACAGCGCGGTCGCGCAGCCTCCCAGCAAGCCGTCGCGCGAGCAGATTGCGCGCGCGGAGACGCTGGTCGCAAAGGCAACGGCGAGCTTCAAGAAGAAGCAGTACGCCGAGGCTGCGCAGCAGTTCCTCGAAGCGTACGAGATTTCGCAATCGCCGGGCACCCTGTTCAACGCGGCGCGCGCGAATCAGGAAGCAGGCCTCTTGGTCGATGCGCGCGAGCTGTTCCTGCTCTACAAGAAGAAGAGCAACGATCGCGCCGGATTGCTCGATGCCGAGAAGGCGATCGCGAAGATCGAAGACGCGCTCGGCATCAATGCGGTCAAGCCCCCACCTGTCGTGGTTATCGAGCCCGCAGAGCAGGCAACGCCAACCGTGCCGGCAAGCATCGGGATCGAATCAGATGCGACGCCCACGGCAACCACCACGCATCGAGGCTTCAGCATCGACAAGCTCAACAACTGGCGGTCATACACGGCGCTCGGAGCCGTTGCAGCCGGAATCAGCATCATGATCGTCGGGCGCACCATTGGCGTGGGCGCGAACGAGCGTGTCATCCGTACGTCAGACGATGCGAACGAGTATCGCGCATCGTTCGCCACGGGCAGCACGCTCTGGTGGACCGGCCTCGGGATCGCACTCGTGGGGGGCGGCGGATTTGGCGGCTGGTCAGTCGTCGAAGCGAGCCGGTGATCACGGCGTTTCACAACACAAGGAGTCGAACTACTGGCAGAAACTTCAGCCATGCAGCTCGGCTCCTTGCTTTTTTTTTGCTATACTCTCGCCATGTGGTGGATTTTATTTCTCATTGATCTTGCCGTGATCGCTTTGCACATTTTTGCCCGACAGAAACTCGGGTTTTTTGATCTCGACAAAGAAGGCAACCTCAACTCAGTGTATTCTGGTTTAAAATTGTGGGGCGTCGGCGGGCTCGCGTTCGTGCACGCGGCAATTATTTCAAAACTAAACGTCCGCTGGTGGCGCAGTTGGCTGTGGATCGCGTTTGGCGCTGGTCTTATCTACATCGGACTTGATGACATGATGGTTCTGCACGAGCGTCTTGGTTTTGTCATCAACAACCTGACGGGTAATGGCGGATTTTATGGCGAATCGTTCAATTGGTTATTTTATTTTTTGCCCGCAATGATCGCTGCGGTCATTGTTTTTGTTGCTCTTATTCGCGAACTGTGGCGCGACAGCCATTCAGCAGCCGTTTGGTTGTTATTTGGCCTTGGGCTGTGGGTTGCCTCAATTGGTTCTGAATTTGTCGGACGCCAACTGCTGCTTGCTGAAACAATCAACGTCCCGCTGTACCATCGATTGATCATTGCTGAAGAAGCGTTTGAAATGTTTGGCGCGAGTTGCATCGCGGTTGCGGTGAGCGTTGCGGTGCGAGCGCTTGTTCATGCGCGCGTACGAATTAATTGATGCACAAAGTGGCGCTTAAATTTTAAGCGCCAAAAATCAGTCGTGCGACAACAAAAATTGAATAGGTCATAAATGGTGCGGCAAACACATCGATCGAATAATGGATGTGCATGAGCAGTACCGCGACACCCATCGCGATTGACGCAATTAAAAAAATAATGGCGAGTGGTGGCCACGGGGTGAGCAGAAAAAAAAGAAATGGCAGCCCCGTGTGTCCGGAAAAAAAGAAATCATTGTCGCCTTGAAATAATTTTCGCGCGAATTCGCGCGTTTGTTTAAATCCATGCCCCTGTAAAAAATCTCGGTGCGGACCCAGTGGTGTCATGATGATGAACGCGCGACGCACGAGTGTGAATAGGCTCAGTGTGGCGAACACGAACGGCACGGTCGCGGGGCGTGTTAATTGATACAGCGCGAACACCGTCATCAGTGTCCCCATCACTTCGACATATAAAAAATTGAGATCCACAACCGGAAGGCGGTCGAGCAACAAGTCGTTGAGCGCAGGCGCAATGGTTTTTTTGCTGTGCTCCATGCCGTGCGTTTCAAGATAGAGCACGACGACAAAAAATCCTGCGGATAAAATCAGCGAGAGGATAAAATGTGGGGTTTGCAGTGCGTCGGACCACGCAGTGGCAATTGATTGGAGGAGGTCGAGGATACTCATAAAAAAGTGGTCAGCGCCGCAACGACAATGAGTAGGTTGGCGTCGCGGCGCTGGAGTGTGGTCAGGTTGCTGTAATCAGTCAGTCAGTGCCGTCGAGCGCAAGGCAGCGCGGTGATGCGCCGATGAACGGACAGAGCGGCAGTGGCGTGTTCTGCGGAAATTCTGGGTGCATGTCTTCGTTCGTGCAGCGCACAAAGGCGGCGTCTGGCGTGCAGTGCCACTCGCGCGCCTGCGTGCTCACGATGTAGATTTTTCGAAGCGGCTGTCCGGCGGTGTTGAACAATTCGCACGCGACAATGCCGCGACCCGGGATAAACCCACGACCTTCCGGACAGCTGTCCGGATCATTCACGATACGCGTACTGCTGCAGCTCGCGAAGAGGAGTAAGGTAGCGATCAAGATGAGATGTCGCACGAGAACCTCCGAATGCGTTTGGTGATTGCGCTTGGAAATATAACAACAGAATGAGTCTGGCGTCAATGGGCAACAAAAAAACACCGCATGAGCGGTGTTTTTTCTGCGCTATTTACCTATGGATTAATTTTCAATTTTATCAATCCATCGGTGTCAACGCGCACCTTGGCTTTGACGTCAGTCTTTGCCTCTTGTGCGAGATCAAACGCTTTGTTGAATTCAACGATTGCTTCGGCATATGCCGCTGCTTTCAGCTTTGCTGTGCCAGCCGCCAGTGCGGCACGGGCCGCTGCAAGTCGAGCATCCGCATTCGTTTGCTGTTTCACTTCAACGATGAACTTTACAACTTCTGCAATTTTGTTTTCAACTGCCTTTTGTCGACCCTCGGCAGCTGCTTTGAGATCTGCGGAGACTGCGAGCGTCGTTTCTTTGACATCATCGCGTAAGTCGTCAAGTTCGATTTTTTGTGTTGAACTTGCAGTTGCTTCTGCTGACAATCGCGCGAGCACGGCATCGTGAGCGCGAAGCGCGGTGGCAAAATTGACACTCAGCTCGGCAGCGCCGTGCGTGTCGCCTTCGACGTCAACTGCAGCGATGCGTTCGCGCGTTTGATCGGCAAACCGCTTGAAGTTTGTGCTGATCTCAGCGCGCACCTCTGGTTCCAATTCGGCTCGAGCCTCAGCGCTGATTTTCTCTGCTTCTTCAAGTCTGCGCTCAGCACGTTTTGCTTCAACGTTTGCACGTGCTTTTGCGTCAAACGTGAGTGCGGCTTTTACTGGCTCATTTACATTCAGCTTGACCGTGTACAGTACATCACCGGGCAGTGATTGTTCTGCGGCGATCGCGGCTCCTCCGCCTGTTGCGACTGTGACCGCAAGTGCGAGAACTAATGCGATATACATAGGACGTAACGATAGTAGGGGGAATAACTGATTCATTGGCGACCTTTGCTGTGTATGACGGTCGTCAAACTCCATTCTTACCATCGGGCGCTCCCGCAGTAATGACACAAGTTGTTGTTTTCCAACGTTAAATTCGTCTGCGGTTAATTTTGTGGCGCGCAGACGGCGAAGTTTAAATTGTAATAAAAGGGATTTCATAAGGCAGGCGTTTCAGACGTTTTCGGTGGTGTCGGCACGGCTGATTTTAAGCGCGCGCATTTTTGAACACATCTATGCAAACGCACCGAAATGACATTCGGTGTTTCGCTGAGAATACGCGCAATGTCTTGCGGACCAAATCCATCGACGTATCGCATGAGGATCAGCGATCGTTCGTCGTCGTTTAAACCTTCAAGAATTCGCCGCACTTCATCGGTGGTGACGAGCTCGTGTAGATGATCGTGTCGCGACACTGGATCAAAACCGTGTTCGTGAAGCTCCTCAAGCGAGGAGGTCGCGTACGTTGGATTGCTGCTGCGCTTGCGTGCTTCGTCGATCACGAGGTTATTCGCAATGCGATAGAGCAACGCGCGGGCATTCTCAACGTTTTTGCCGCTGCGCACATATTCCCACGCACGAGTGTACGTTTCCTGCATCAGTTCACGTGCACGTTCGCGGTCAAAAACACGATAATAACAGTGGCGAAAGATCGCATCCGCATAGTCGTCATACCACCGAATGAATTGTTGATCAGAACTGTGCGGCATATGTTCTGACGAGGCTAGGGGGTTATTCTTACAGTGTAGCCCCTACTCCATCAGAACGCCAATTCGGAATGTTCCTAGTTTTTTGAGCGCATATGTCACACCCGCGTGTTTTCGGTTAAAACTTTCGCTGCCGTCTGCACCACACAGTTTCAAAATCGCCGACTCGCCACCCGCATGGAGCGAGATAAATGGCGTTATGTCGTAGACGCCACCATCAATCACGGTCCAGCAACTATTTTTGTCTTTGTGCGTTGCGATTTCGGGCAGTTTAAACTCTTTTTGCGTTTGGGTTTCAGCGCTCGTTGTGGGCTGCTGTTTATTTTGCGAATACAGAACGGCCGCCACAATCACACAGACAGAGAGAGCACCAAGTGCGATAGTTTTTCTGTCCATGTTATTTTTTCGAGCGGTAGAAGAAGTAGAGCGCGAGTGGCGTTGCCCAATTTGCGCCGCGTTCGACAAAATCAAGCCAGCTCATGCCAACGAGTGGGCGGACGAGCGCGGTCCAAAATCCCCAGACTGCCATCCAGATTAAAAATGGGTTGAATGGTCTGATTAATACGACGAGCGCGAGGATGACGTCCATGATGCCGACGGCGAGCAATACTGTTGTTGCGGTTGTTGCTTCCGCGCCGGTTAACATTGAAATCCACTTGATCCAATCTGCCTTGCCTTGGATGGCGAGAATG
>MFQD01000041.1 GCA_001782975.1 Candidatus Magasanikbacteria bacterium RIFCSPHIGHO2_02_FULL_50_9b | reverse complement strand
CTGATCAAGCGCATCGGCGCCGCGCACCAAGCCGTCAGTCGACGACATCGCGACCGCGCGCACGTTGTTATTGCCTAAATGCTGCTGTACTTCGAGCACCAGCGTTGATTCGTCCGCGCGTTTAACATGGAGCGCATTAAAAATGGCTGGCAACTCTTTTTCAAAGTGGCAGTCAACGACTGGACCGATAATTTGTGTGATTTTTCCCTTATTCATACGGTTTTATGCCCCGAGGGGCTTGACAATTTCTGCTGATTATGCTATATTTGTTTGTTCGATTGATGGTAGTTTTGGCCCGTTTGTTCGGGTCAGACATCGGTCGTCCTTCTTTCCCAAGTAGGAGTTCGCCATGTGGAAGTTTGCAGTGCGTGTCGCGTTCGTGTTCATCGTCTGGCTTCTCGCCGTCTATACGCTCGCGACGAGCGAAGGGTGCACGAGCCATTACCAAGTCCGCGACATCGAAACCGCCGGCATGCTGGCCTCCCGCTACGAGCGCACGACGCTGACCGACCACGAAGTCGTGATCGGTTGCAAGGGCGAGGCGTGCAAGGCCGCGACCGCGGCGCCGCCGGCCAACGGCAGCGGTCAGGCGTACGTCCAAGCGACGACGCTCTCCCCGCACGTGGCACTGATCGCGCCCGGGCTCGCGGCCAAGCAGGCGGCCGTGAAGCCGGGATGGTACACGTTCGCGGGCTGGATGTTCAACGAGCGCGGGCAACCCGAATACTCGATGAACACGCGCGTCATCCGGACGCCGTTCGGCAATCAGGTGGTCGCGCCGCCCCGGCCCCTTTGCTGGGACTACTCGCCGGCGATCAACCAGCAGTTCTGGACCGGCCAATGCGGTCCGTACCCGCCGCAGCCATTCTAGGCTGCCACGCAACGTAGGCAAGAAGGAGGCACACACCATGCGCCGCCCCGAAGCTCTCTCAACGAGTAGCTGACGGGCGGCGTGTTTTTTTAATTCTAAACAGCGTTATTCCAGCGCCGCCTTGCCTGCACTAATTTCCGAGATCTCTCGGGTAATGCTTGCTTGGCGCGCTTGATTAAACACAAGAGTCAACGAGTCGATCATGTCGGTCGCCGCGTCCGTTGCCGAGCGCATGGACATCATGCGCGCGGAATGCTCAGACGCCGCAGACTCGAGAACCGACTGAAACACTTGTGATTCAATCAATCGCGTCACTGCAACGGTAATTATTTCTTGAACTGATGGCTCAAACACGGCCTGACTCCCAAACGCCGCGCTATCTGTCGGCACATCGCCAGCCGCTTCGTCGGCGTTCTCAAACAAAACTTTTTCCAAATCCGCTTCTGACACAGGCAAAATCTGGCGGATTTTTGTTTTTTGCACGAGCGCAGACACATAATCCGTGTACACGATCGCCACCTTATCATACTCGCGTGCGCGATACGCATCAATCGCCAGCTTGATCAACGGTTCAACGTCCGCATATTTTGGCACGTCTGAAATGTCGACAAAACTAGCGATAATATTATTCGTGAACTTTCGAATCACCGCCTCGCCACGTTTACCAAGCACGACAAAATCAATCTGCGGATCAGCCACCACTGGCTCAACCCAGCGATTGCCCACGCGGTTGCGGGCGATCTGGTGCGGATTGCGAATTTGTTCAACAACTTTTTTTATGATGTTTGTGCTGAACGCGCCCGCGAGCCCGCGATTCGATGTCACGGCAATAAGCAAAATTTTGCGCACCGGTCGCTCAACCAACAACGGATGCCGCTCAATGTTCGTCTCCCCATTCGCGCTTTGCCGCAAACGGAGCAGCAACTCCCATGCATATTTCGCGTAGTGGCGCGACGCAAGCGCAGCCGCAACGGCGCGACGCATTTTTGCCGCTGACACCAACTCCATAGCCTTCGTGATTTTCTTGGTGCTCTTCACTGATTTAATTCGACCGCGGATTAACCGCCCAGAAAGTGCCATACATCACGACGCGGCAAAAAACGCTGTCAAACAATCCTTGAGACGTGCCTCAACTGGTTCGGTCAACGCCTTCTGTTCGGTGAGCGCATCCAAAAGATCAACGCATTTTTGATCAATGAATTGATGCAGTGCGCGCTCAACTTCCTGAACTTTTTCAACAGGCGTTTTGTCAAAGTATCCGTTCGTTACGGCATAAATTGCAACGATCTGGTGCTCAACGGACATTGGCGAATATTGTGGCTGCTTCAAAATCTCAACCGTGCGGCGACCACGTTCAATTTGCTTGCGCGTTGTTTCATCAAGGTCTGAGGCAAACTGTGCAAACGCTTCAAGTTCGCGAAACTGCGCCAAGTCAAGACGAATTTTTCCCGACACTTTTTTCATCGCCTTGATCTGCGCCGCGCCACCGACACGCGACACTGAAATTCCGACGTTCAAAGCCGGACGAATGCCCTTGTAGAACAAATCTGATTCCAAGAAAATCTGGCCATCAGTGATTGAAATCACATTGGTCGGAATGTACGCTGACACGTCCCCCGCTTGTGTTTCAATGATCGGCAACGCCGTTAATGAACCGCCGCCATGTGCGTCAGACAATTTTGCAGCACGCTCGAGCAAACGTGAGTGAAGGTAAAACACATCACCCGGATATGCCTCGCGACCCGGTGGACGACGCAAGAGCAACGAAATTTCGCGATACGCCCACGCGTGTTTTGACAAATCATCGTAGACCACGAGCGCGTGCTGCTTGTTGTCCATGAAATATTCGCCCAGTGCCGCGCCGGCAAACGGAGCGATATATTGCAGCGCAGCGGAACTGCTCGCGCCCGCGACTACCACAATCGAATATTCCATCGCGCCACTTTCTTCAAGTTTCGCCACAAGTCGCGCAACTTTTGATTCTTTTTGGCCAATCGCGACGTAAATGCACTTCATGTTTTGACCGCGCTGGTTGATGATCGTATCTATGGCAACGGCAGTTTTGCCCGTTTGACGATCACCAATGATGAGCTCACGCTGACCACGACCAATCGGGATCATTGAATCAATTGCCTTGATACCGGTTTGCACCGGCTGCTCCACGGGGTGACGCGCCAAAACACCAGGCGCCACTTTTTCAATCGGATATACACCCGTTGATTTAATTTCACCCTTACCATCGATCGGTTTGCCCAGCGGATCAACGACGCGGCCGATGAATGCTTCACCGACAGGAATCGATAAAATGCGACCCGTTCGTTTCACCACGTCGCCTTCTTTAATATGGCGATAATCGCCGAGCACGACGGCGCCAACCAAATCTTCCTCAAGATTCAGCGCAACGCCGACCGTACCGCCGACAAACTCCAACATTTCAGACGACTGACAATTTCGCAAACCAATTATTTTTGCAATACCATCACCAACTTCGATGACAGTTCCCACTTCTGCAACTTCGGGTTCGTCAGACAACGCCGCAACGTGCTGCGTCAATGATTCGATAACGTAATCTCGCATGTTAGCTTTCATAAAGTTTTTTCAATCGGGTGGCAACCGTGCCATCAATGATCACACCATCCATCGTAATTTTCACGCCAGCGATGACGTGTGGATCGATCGTGTGATCAATGATTACCTCGGTTCCCATTTCGTGTAATTCTTGTGCGATGCGCTCAGGCAATGCGCGCGCGGCGACCGTTGCAACGCGTACCACGCCATGCGCCGCATCAACTGATTCTCCGTAAACACGGAGAATCTGCGGAACCAAATTCAGCGCACGCCGACGTCGAAGCTGGAGCACAAAATTTTTGAGTGTTCCGTGTGCATCTTCTTTTGTTTTTTGTTCCGTGAGGCTTTGAAGCGCCCCAGCCCACTGGCGGGCAGTCAACCGTTTCATTTTGATTTCTTAATTTTTTTGAGCGACTTGTTCATGATCGTCGCATCTTTGTCTGCGTCAATCCGCTCTTTCAACACCATCTCTGCGGTGGTGACGACCAACGCAGCAATTTCTTTTTTCAATTCTTCTGCGGCAGTCGCTCGCTCATCCGCAATTTTTTTACGCGCGTCAGTCACCAATTTACTGATTTCAGCGCGCGATTTTGCAAGCAATTCCTCGCGCTTTTCGTCTGCACGCGCATGGGCATCTTTGATGAACACCGCGCCCTCTTCGCGCGCACGCGCAAGCACGGCGACGTGCTCTTTTTCAATGTCAGCAAGTCGCGCCCCTGCGGCGTCTGCGTCATCGAGCCCTTTTTTAATCCGCACCTCGCGTTCCTCAAGAATTTTGAGCAGCGGCTTGTATGCCCAACGCCACAACACAAACAGAATGATGAGAAAGTTCAAAAGCTGCGCGATAAACACATCGGTTTTTAAGCCAAGTGTTCCGACCACGCCTGCGATTGCAGATTCGGGAGCAGTGCCGACTTCAGTGTTCAGTTGTTCGGATGCCATATGCTGATGTGCAAAAAGGAACCTCATCGCTCCGCGGTAGTGTCACGCTTTTTAAAAAACGCGACGCAACCGCGGAACGGTTACTAATTAGAGAACGAACACGATCACGAGCGCGTAAATCGCAATTGATTCGGCGAACGCCGCACCGAGCAACATCGGAACAAACACTTTGTCCGCTGCTTCTGGGTTGCGACCGATCGCTTCCATCGCTTTGCCCACCAGGTTACCAATAGCCCACGCCGGCAACATGCCGCCGAGTGCGATGGTCAAACCTTTGGTCAGAATTCGTACTGATTCTGCATCCATAGAAACTTCTGGTTACATGAATGAATCTCAGCGCAGTGTTTGATTCGACGTTTCTCAAACACAACGCAATTAATTCATTAATGCTCTGCGGTAGCGTGTTCCTCTGCGTGCTCACCGTGCGGCGGCTCAGTTGCCAGTGTTAAAAACACAAGCGTCAACACGGAAAACACCGTTGCTTGAATGACGCCGACAAGCAACTCAAGTGCTTGGAACGGAAGCGGGATGACAAACGCGGCGAGGCCGAGCATCACCGTGATGAGCACTTCCCCCGCAAACACATTGCCGAACAAACGAAGTGACAGTGAAATCGCGCGCGCAAATTCGCCAACAGCCTCAATAAGACCAGCACCGAAATCAATGATCGCGGTGAGCATGGCAATTGGACCCTTATTGAATGAAGTGAACAACTTGCGAATTTGAATGAATTTTCCGGCGTGGCGAAAAAACCCGAGCGCTCCAATCCCCATGACATGTGTCAGGAGGATGGCAAATATACCAAGTCCGAGCGTTAAGTTCAAGTCCGATGTCGCCGGGCGCAGCAGTGGTACGAGCTCAAGTTCGCCATGTACCATTTCCCAAATGCCAAACGTACCGGTTCCCGGAAGTTGTCCCAGCCAATTGCTGATTAAAATAAATAAAAATAATGTCGTCACCACGGGGAAAAATTTTCGTGTCCGCACACGGTCGTGCGTGACACTGTCAAATGTTTTCAAAAAAAATTCGAACAGCATCTCAACGGCGCTTTGAAATTTGCCCGGACGCTGACGCGCGCCAAATCGAATTGCCGCTGCGGCGATGATCAAAATGATCGCCGCGATCCATGCATTAATCAAAGAATTAGTGACGGTCAGTCCGGCAATATGCGCAATTGGTTCTGCGGCGAGTGGAATTGACATACCTATTTTTTTCGCGGTGTTTCAAGCGCTTTATATTCGGCGGCATACCATTTTGCCTTGCGCCGAATGATGAGCGTGCTGAGCAGTGCTGCGATGATGAACCCACCTAGTATACCAAATGGCGCGAAATCAAATTTTTCCTGCAACCATTTTCCAGCCAGAACGAACAAAACCACGGGAACAGCGATCGCAGCGCCAAAATCACCCATGATTTTGAATCCGAGCAAGTAGGAGCGACGATCCATTTCAGTGAATGCCATATGATCTATCGTTTCACCGCAATAGCATACGTTGCTTCATGAGAAAAGTCAAGATTTTTTACGCGTGATGGTGCGTGGGTTCCTGCGGTATGCTGTTTGATCAGCGCTTGAAAAACCTTGGTGTAGAGTCGTTCCACAATTTTCCGTTGCCGGTTGCCGCTTGCTGCGTAGTGATCGATTCCGGGCGCTGCGTTGATTTCAAGAACGGTGTATTTCCCTAGCGGTGCGCTCGGCGCGCTTTCAAGCAATAGGTCAACGCCACAATAATTGAGTCCCATGTCGCGCGCCAATCGGATGCACAGATTCCGCACGGTCGGATGCAATTTTTTCGTGACATCGCGTGATTCACCACCCGTTGATAAATTTTTCGTTCCCAATAATTTAATCTGCTCGCCGCGTTTCGGAATGCTCGCGCGTGTCAATCCCTGCTGACGTAAAAAGTTGGTGATACGAAAATCAGCGAGCCGAATCAGTGTGTATCTTCCCTGCTCGCGAAATTCTCGCTGTTTTTTTGCAACCAATTTCGCAATGGTTGCAACGCCATCGCCGACAACCGCGAGCGGCAAACGCTCATAGGCAGACAAAATTTCACCCCCAACAACAACAACGCGAAAATCGCGTCCGGACGAAAGGCGCTGCACCAAAAAAACTTTGTCCTGTGTGCAAATAAATTTCACGGCCTGATCAAATTCTTTTTTGTTGTGCACGACACACACGCCAACTCCCTGACTCAAACTATTTGGCTTCACGATGAGGGGGAAGCCCAGCGTGCGTGCGTACCGATATGCAGCAGCCGGCGTCCGACCACTGGAAATGGTGCGCGCCCAACGAGGACTAAAAAATGCCTCGCCATCTGGTACCGGGTACCCCATTTTTTTCATAAAAAAAGCGGCATAATCCTTATCACCCGCCACTTCGGCAGCGCCAAATGGATTTATATCAAAGCGCGTTGCCAAAAAATATGAGAACGTTCCGTCAGGAAAAACAAGCCGACCGGTGTAGCGCCAATTCGGCTCAATTTCAACGCGGACACCCAGTTTGCGTCCGATGCGTTCGAACAGCGGGGTGACAATTGATTCTTTCATTGGATCTGAAACAATTTATTCGCGTTTGCCGTTGTTTGTGTGGCAAATTGCTCATAGGGAATGTGGAGCACATTCGCGAGATGCCGCGCAACATGCTCGACGTAGAGCGGTTCGTTCCGCTCGCCGCGATGTGGTGGCGGGGTGAGATAAGGCGAGTCAGTTTCAATTAATAATTTTTCAAACGGAACGGCGCGTGCAACGGCGTGCAACGGATTTTCTACCTGATTTTTTTTTGCCGGAAATGTCGCAATACCGGACAACGAAACATAAAATCCTAGTTCAATGTAGCGCTGTGCTTCCTCGACGGTGCCAGTGAAACAATGCAGCACACCGCGACGAGCAAGTTTCCCTGCTCCACAATATTCTTCAAAAATTTTAGTGACCTCAGCATGCGCATCGCGACAATGAACAATTACCGGTTTGCTGACCTCCTCACACAAATCAAGATGCAACCGAAATGATTCTTCTTGCGTGCGCTTGACCTCCTCAAGCGGGACGCCTTCGGGCAGCCGATAGAAATCAAAACCAGTTTCACCAATACCGACAACGCGCGGGTCTGCCGCAAGCGTTCGATACAAATCCATGTCAAATCGCTCGGCGCGCGTGTTGAAAGCAGGCAGCTCGTCTTCGTCAATTGGCATTTTAAATAGATGGTTCGGATGGAGCCCAACTGAAGCGAACACGCCGTCATGTTGGCGAGCAAACTCCACCGCATTCGCGCTGGTGGTGGATTGCGTGCCAACAGTAATCATGGTGACGCCGGCTTCGCGTGCGCGAGCGGCAACTGCATTTGCATCAGTCGAATATGCGGAAAAGTGAATGTGACAATGTGTGTCAAACAGCGGTGCTACCATATCTTGCTAGACAAGTCCCTTCATCGCCTGTTGGATTGCATCAGGAATAAGCGGCAAAAAAATCTGTGAAATTTTGATGAACCACGGCGCAAGTTGTGATTTTGAAATCGCGCTCGCCAGTTGCGGCACTGGAATATATTTTGCGTAGTACAGCGCGAGCCCAACGATGAACGCTCCTTCAAAAAACGCGAGCACGCCGCCGAGCAGATGGTTGATCGAACTGATGAACGGCAAGTGCACGAGAAATCCAATCGCCCGTTCTGCGATCCAAAATGCAAAACCGACAATCTGCGACACGACGACAAAAATAATCAAAAAAGTTACCCATTTCCCGAGTTGTTGAATGTCGAAGCCGCTGACGCCGGAGAACCATGTGGCGAGGTCAGCACTGTAATTCAACGCAACATACGCGCCCGCAATTAAACCAACGAGCGAACCAAACACATGAATGAGCCCGCGCTTCAGGCCAGACAACGTGTGCACGAGCATGTATAAAACGAGGATGATGTCGAGTGCGGCCATAGTTATTCGGTGAGCGGTGGAAACAGTGGCGGCGCAGCGATGAGCGGCACGCCGGATTTGAGCAGTCCCCACTCTTGTAGTGTATCAAATTGTGGATTAAAATACTCAAATCCAAGTTGCGCCAAAATTTTATCCGCTGTTTCTGGCATGAATGGTTGCAGCGCGATCGCGATGTGACGCAATCCCTCAAGAATTGTGTAGAGCGTTTTTTCAACGTCGGAATGTCGTCCTTCTTTTTCCGCAGCCCACGGTTTCTCATGATCAATGAGCTGATTAAGACCGCGAACATACTCCCAGACAAGTTCGAGCGCACTCTGGAATTCCCATCGCTCCATGTGTGCGCGGTAGCGATCCCATATTTCTTCGTGGTCGCCGCTGGTTTCCGACGGCACAACGCCTGCGCAAAATTTTTGCGTCATTGCAACGGTCCGCATCACTAAGTTGCCGAGGTCATTCCCGAGATCGCTGCGGTAGCGCTGCTCCAACTTTGCAAACGAAAAATCTCCGTCAGAACCAAACGGCAGTTCACGAAATAAAAAATATCGAAATGTATCAAGACCATATTTCTCGATTACGTCGTATGGCTTGATCACATTCCCAATTGACTTTGACATTTTTTGCCCATCTGCGGTCAGCCACCCATGCACGACGATTTGTTTGGGTAACGGTAAGCCGGCTGAGAGCAGCATGGCTGGCCACAGAAGTGAATGGAAGCGATTAATTTCCTTGCCCATCACATGCGCGTCCGCTGGCCACCAGGTGTCAAAAAACTTTTCGTCGTCAGCGTATCCGGCTGCGGTTATATAATTGGTCAACGCGTCAAACCAAACATACATCACCTGTGTGTCATCACCCGGAACCGGAATTCCCCATGACAATTTTTCCACTGATCGTGAAATCGAAATGTCATCAAGCCCTTCCTCGAGAATCTGTCGCATCTCTTTCTGACGATTCTGTGGATAGACGAAATCGGGATGCGCATCAAAATATTTTTTGAGTGGCTCCGTGTATTTTGACAATTTAAAAAAATAATTTTCCTCTTGCAGGAGCTCCGGCGCTTTCAGATGAATCGGACACACGCCGTCATTCAAATCTTTTTCAATATAAAATTGTTCGCAGCTCACGCAATACAAACCCTCGTACGATTTTTTATAGATGTCCCCTGCCGCGTTTGCTGCTTCCCAAATTTTTTGTGCAGCTTTGAGATGGCGCGGTTCAGTGGTGCGGATAAAATCCGTGGTGCTCGTGTTTAATTTTTTATTCAACTCACGAAATCCTTCCGAAATTTCATCAACAAAAGTTTGCGGACCAACGCCACGCGCCTCTGCAGCACGTGCAATTTTCTGTCCATGCTCGTCAGTGCCCGTGACAAAATGCACCTGCTTCCCGAGCAGGCGTTGAAATCGCGCCATGATGTCAGACGCGATCGAAGTATAGGCGTGGCCGACATGCGCCACATCATTCACATAATAAATTGGGGTGGTGAGATAATAGTGGTCGTCGCGCTTCGGCATAGTATGTTGTGCCGCCTAGTATTCGTACGGAATTGACGGTTGTCCGAGTGTACCATTCATGAACAAAACAAGCAAAATAAGCGCGAGAATCGCAACGCCGGCAAGTGCCCAACCCGAAACGCCGTCACCACTGCTACCATGCGAGTCTTTTTTCTTGTGCCCGCCTTTGTGGCCACCGCCACCGTGTCCGTGTGCATCTGCCATAGTGTTTTTAAAGTGATGAAATAACAATGACGAATTCGCCGCGCGTCTCAGTTTTTAAAAGTTGCTCATCTATCTCAGACGCACTTCCACGATACACTGTTTCGTGAATTTTGGTAAGTTCGCGACCGACCATCATCGGCCGGTCACCGCACACACGCGCCAAATCGGCAAGCGTTTTTTTTATGCGATGCACAGATTCGAGAAGCACCACTGTTTCTTTTGTTGCCGCGACCTCATCAAAAAATTTGTTGCGTTTATTTTTGTGCGGCGCAAATCCAAGCGCACGAAACCGGTCAGTTGGAAATCCGCAGAGCGACAATGCTGCGGTGATACTTGACGGGCCGGGAATTGGAGAAATGGTGAGCTCGACGCCGCGCCGCAACAATTCTGCGATGAATAAATTTCCCGGATCAGAAATCCCTGGCGTGCCAGCGTCTGACACGAGTGCGGCGGTTCCAGCTTCTTGAAGCGCCATCGCCGCACGATCCATTTCGCGCGATGTCGAATGATGGTGGAGCGACATGACGGATGGGGTAGCGCCAATGTGCGCGAGCAATTTTGCCGTCACGCGTGTGTCCTCGGCAAACACGAGCGGCACGCATGACAAAATGCCGCGCGCACGCGGCGTGATGTCCTCAAGATTGCCAATCGGCGTTGCGACAACGTATAACTTCATGCGTTACTGTTGTGGCTGTGGCTGCGATGAAACGGTCGGCGGACCTTGGCGCGGCGCGGCAAACGCGAGATAAATAATGATGATCAGATTAACCCCCGGAATCCAGATACAAAACCCGAGCCATTTTGAGAAGCCAAGCGATTGCGTGATGTTCATCCAGAGATAGGTGGTGATTCCAAGCGCAGCCAACGAAAAAATCATGTATACCGAACGGTTAATCATGCCGCCGATGAATGGCAACAGCAGAATCACGAGCCCCCACCAAATAGATTTTTTTGCCATCAAGGCGGTGTAGAATTGAACCGTAAACGGAAAAATCGCAAGCCACGAGTGTGGGGTGTTGAGCTTATCGCCGATGCGCATCAAACAAACAACGGCGAAAATGTAGAAAACCAAAACGATGACGATGGGGAATAAAATTAAAAGTCCGATTGAACCGAGTATTGAGCTTGCCGACTGCGCCGGGATGCCAATCGATGCTTCGGCTTGTGCGAATGCGAGTTGAGGAAGCAGTAGTGCAGCGGCGGCTAAGAATGTGGCAGCGATTCGATGAAATAATTTCATACTGTCAATGTAAATAAGTTGCGTATAGTATCCCACTATTTTTGTCGTGCCGTCAAACCACGTTGCCTGTTACGGGTACACCTGATTTCCATCTTCATCAATCAATCGAATCGCCAGCGTCGGACATGACTGCGCAGCGAGCAAAATTGTTTCCTCATCATCAGTCCATGGTTCAATCACAACTGCCTTATTTTCATCATCCATGTAAAACGTGCGACCCGCAACGGCGACACACGAGGCAGCGCCAATGCACGCGTCGCGGTCAACAATAATTTTGGCAATTTTTTTCTTGGGTGTTTGGTCTTCCATATTAAAAATAATTTTGTACAATATCAAACATGAGTAGCGGTTTGGTGAACATGCATTCAGTTTACCCGTAATACTTCTCGCTGTAAAATCTGATGAGTTGTTCGATTTCCGGAATCGCTTCGGGATCGCCCACGCCGACTTTGAGTTTTTTCTGCACGTCTTCCAAATTTTGTGCACCTTCCAATACGGCCTCTTCGATATCTTTGTCCGTGATGTTAAGGCGGCTGTCCACAACGCGCGCGCCTTCGTTTTCAACACGGCTGTGCTGGCCGGTGGCGTGAAAATAATTGTTCACTGCTTTGCGAAATGCTTTGTCGGCGAGGACCGAGCAGTGGATTTTACGTGCTGGCAAACCACCGAGCCGCATCATAATATCTTGCGGTTTAATTTTCAACGCATCATCAATTTTCATTCCCCCATTTTCAGTGACCATGACCGAAAACACAGATGTTGCAGCGATTGCACTACCACAACCAAATGTTTTCCATTTCAAATCCTTAATTTGATCCGTGGTCTGATCAATCTTTAACCAAAAATTCAAAACGTCTCCGCACGCCGGGCTACCCACGGTTCCTTGCGCATCGAATTGTCCGGGCTGTGGTTCTTCATCCAAAAAATTCTTTGGATGAAAAAAATGATCCTTCACCGTTTCTGTGTACGCCCACTTCTGGCGCGTGTGCGGATTGACAACATCGGCGGCCTGCATGTCGCTCGTTGAAATTGGTTTTGTTGCGGCGTGTGTCGGCGCGCTTAATTCGTCTGCCATAAATACATACTGTTTGAGTATGCGAATAGTATCATGACGGAAAAAAGGCGTCAAGGTTGACAGACAGCTCACGATGTTCTATAGTATTTTTAGTGCTTGACGAGGGTTTACCCTATCACGGCTTTCTGCTGTAACCAAGCACCTCTATAAAAACTGCCCGCCGGCAGTTTTTATGTTTTTAGTCGTCTCGCAAACTCTGATCAAATAATTGCCGTGTACCGCCCTGTGCATTTTTCCAAAACGGAATGATACTGCAAAATATCAAAGGCCCATTTAGTGTTTTTTTAACAACAACCCGCACTCGCACATCGTCAACTACAGCAATAAATTCATAAAAAATAGTTGGAAGCATCTCCCAGTTGTGACGTCCATTTGTGTGCATGCGCTCCAACGAGCGTGTGCGCATTATTCCCTGCACCGTACGCGAAAGTTTCAAAATCTCCGGCGCCAGATGTAGCAGCTTGAACCGCATGTATTGATCTTGGGGCAATCGCTCCACACCACCGCGCTTGAATTTCAAATGTTCGAGCCCTTGCGCATTGAAATGTACGAGCTCATTAAAATACGGACACCGGACGGGCGTGAATGATTTGTAGCGCTCCTCGCCTGCAGCTTTCACGAAAGCAAAATTTTCGAAACTGATTGACATACCCTCCATAGGTTATGTGAGGGTTGTAACATGACGCTGCGTGAGGTGTCAAATAAAAAAATGGGCCGGCGTTCTGCTTTCGCAAAACGCCGTGCCAAGTATCCAAGGACCAAGGTCTATTCGGACTCGCGGACGGCCAGGAACTCGTGGTCCGTGTACCAGTCACTGTCGAACGTATCGAGGTCCAGGCTGCGGTTCGCCGGATCCAGACGCAGGTACACGACGCAGCCCAGCCACACAGTGCCGAGAGCCACGAACAGGAACCACCGCTCGAATTTCTGGGCGAGCAGCTGATCCACATAGTACGCGAGCAGTTCGCGCGCCGTGGCCGGCCGGAAGCCATCCTTTTTCATGAGCGCGATGACCGCCTCCGACGAGATGCGCCGTTTAGGACGGTACACCTTGAACTCGCGCTGCGCCATACCGTGTTCGAACGACCTGAGCACATCCGACGCTTTGAAGTTCGCGTCCACGACGCTGGAGTTGTGGTACGTGAGCTTAAGCTTGGCGTCACGGCCTTCGAACGACAGATCGTAATTGACGTCGATGAACACCGACACGCTCGTTTCGCAGGTTTCGCAGATTTCTGCAGGCGCAACCGCAACCGGTGCCGCTTTCTGCTGCCTCGACGGACGCGCCGCGATCACCTCTTGCATGAGCTTCGCAAGCAGCGCCGCACCCTTTTCCTTGTCCATGCCAAGCCGATGCAGTTCTTCAAACCCCACGCCCGCGCGTTCGGCCGCAGCAAGGAAATTCGTCATGAACCCCGCAGTCCACCGCGCACCCAGGACAATGTCCTTATTTTTCGCTGCCATTGTTTCCTCACTTGAGGTGCCTTGCCGCCCTCATGCCACCGTGGCCGAGAGCGGTTACTACACCTCCTGCCCGCATATTTCAGCTGCAGTACGGTATGTATACGCGAGTAAACGGTTTTTGTCAACCTTGTGTACAGCGGGCCGCGACCAACACCTTATTTTTAAATTTTCTCAACATTTTTAACAAAAAATTTCTTCACCGCACTCCACGTCACCACCGGATGCGTCAAAACTTCCGGCTGCG
>MFQD01000040.1:2654-14288 GCA_001782975.1 Candidatus Magasanikbacteria bacterium RIFCSPHIGHO2_02_FULL_50_9b | reverse complement strand
AGAAAGTCGTAGCTAAAAAAGTCGTGGCCTGTGCACGATGCCGCTCACTTGCCGAAGGCGCAGACAAAAGCGCTGCAAGCCGCGCCAATGAATGGATCGGCACCGTGATTGGTTTGAACGAAGGCTCGCGCAGTGTGATCATCACGGAAACGACAAAATTAAATCATATCAAAGCGTACGCGCAGCGTAACGTCGAAATCGATGCTGACACGCGCATTGTCACTCGCGATGGCGAAGAAAAATTATTTGAACAAATGGATATCGGCTATCGCATTGAAGTGAAAGGGAAGTATGACGCGAAAAAGCGCACCATCGACGCCGCATCAATTGAAATTATCGAAGTGCCGGCAGCGCCAATTACCAAAACAAAATAATACGCGACCGCAATTGCGCAGCGCATGCTATACTAGAGCCACGGTATGACGTGGCTCTTTGTTACGCGCAATAAATTTCGAATCGCACTCGCGGCACTGGTGCTCAGCGCTTTGTGGCTGCCGCGTTTTGATAATCCAAACGCCCAGATCGGTGTTACGTTCAATCCGTCGGCTGCCGAAGAGCGCGGTCTCAATCCAATCGTCATGTTCGAACAGATGCTCTTAGAACTCAAGCCACGCGTCGTACGCATTCCCATCGAGTGGTCGCGCCTTGAAAGCGAGCGTGGAAACTATTCGTTCGACGAATTCGATCACTACATCATCGCGGCGCGGCGCAATCAAGCGCGGGTGATTGTAGTGCTGGGAGCGCATCAACCAACCACGACAGGGTGCGATGAGCCATTGTGGTTGGCAGAAGATTCACCAGAAGTGCAAACCGTGGCGCGAAGAAATTATTTTTTAGTCACGAGCTCACATTTTAAAACACATCAAAATATTGTGGCATGGCAAATCGAAGATCATCCGACGCAGTCAAAATTAGGCGTGTGCGAAACGCTCGACGATAGCGCGATCACGGAAGAAATTGCATGGGTACGCGCACGCGATAATCGACCGATCGTGTTGACCACTGATGTTGCTGACCACGATGGATGGGTTGCCGCAACGCCATCGTCGGCGTTTACTCCACCGTCGTTCACACGACTCCATTCACTGCTCACTGAATTGACCGACGAAGATCATCAGCTGGTGGTTACTGATATTTCATTAACACAGTGGCAGGCGTTTCGGGCTATTTCACACTCGCTTGCCAGTGGTGCGCACATCCTGTTGCTGAGTGGCGTTGAAGACTGGTACGCAGCGCGCGCGAGTGGCGACGAGTCACTGATGACGCATGCGCGGCAGTTGTTCAGTATCTTGTAATTATCATCAATCTCTGGTAGGCTCCTCGTATGTCTGAAACGATCGTCTCCGCAGAAAACATTTCAGTAACTCGTGGCGACACGGAAATTTTAAAGAACGTGTCTGTTTCATTGTATCGCGGTGAAACCTTGGCGATCATCGGACCGAATGGTGCGGGCAAAACGACGTTTATGAAGGCGTTGCTCGGGTTAATCCAATTCAGTGGTACGGTGTCATGGGCGCCAAAAATACGCATCGGATATGTGCCACAAAAAATTTCGATCGCGCAAACATTTCCGTTGACCGTTGCAGAACTATTTTGGTTAAAACGCGCCACACCAGAACAGTGGCTTGATCGGGTCGGCGCCGCAAAACTAAAACACAAAAAATTGTCTGCGCTTTCGGGCGGTGAGCTCCAACGCACGATGATTGCATATGCGCTTGCTGGCGATGTTGACGTGCTGTGCCTCGATGAACCATCAGCAGGCATTGACATTGGTGGCGGCCAAACGGTGTATTCGTTGCTGAGCGATCTGCGCGAAACTGAGCGGAAAACAATCGCGCTTATCTCGCACGACATTGATGTCGTGTTTCGACATGCTGATCAGGTGCTGTGCATTGATAAGCGAATGATTTGCAACGGCAAACCTGCGGCCGTGCTCACTGCAGACACCATCGAACGTATGTACGGCGCACACGCCGGACTGTATCACCATCACGACCATGCTTGAAATTCTTTCATACCCATTTTTTCAACGCGCCATTATCGTTGGTGTGGTGATGGCAATTGCCGCCGCGCTCCTCGGTGTGTTTGTTGTCATTCGCCGCATGTCTTTTTTTACTGACGCGATCGCGCACGCCAGTTTAACCGGTGTTGCGCTCGCGTTACTCGTCGGTGTGCATCCGTTTGTCGGTGCACTCGCGATCAGCATTCTGGTCGGTATGCTCGTTGCACGATTGCAGCGCCATGGAAAACAAGAAACCGACACGATTATTGGCGTGTTATTTTCAATCTCTCTTGCGCTTGGTGTGTTGCTCATTAGCGTCATGCGCGGCTATCGCGGCAACCTGTTCAATTATTTGTTTGGCGACATTATTGCGGTCAGCCAATCACAGGTATATGCCAGCATCGCGTTGTTGGCGCTGGTTATTTTTGTCGTGTGTTTTACGTTTCGATCGCTCACAAAAATTGCACTTCATGAGGATATGGCGCGCGTTGACGGTGTGCGTGTGTCGGTGATAGATACACTGTTTTTAATTCTGCTTTCCGCAGTCGTTGCCATTGGTCTTTCGGTCGTTGGCGCGGTGCTCATGGGTGCGCTCATGATTTTGCCTGCCGCGTCAGCACAATATTTTGTGCGCTCATTTCGTGGAATGGTTGTGGCGAGCGTTATCATTGGTGTTGTCACCATGATAACCGGTTTGTTGCTCGCCGCAGCGCTTGCGCTCCCGACCGGCCCCACCATTGTTTTGTCCGGCGCCGCGATATTTGTGCTTTCTGCAGTGCGTGGTATACTCACCCAAAATAGATAATCCTGAGGAAAACGCTATGGCACAGCCCGATCAACAGCGGGCAGAGGCACTGAGCAGTCCGCACATGCTTGAGCGGGTGATGGATTGTTTGCGCGAACGTTTTGTCGTGATTGATCGCAATTATAAAATTTTGGTCGTCAATGATGCGGCGCTGCCGAACGGTGTGTCGAAGGAACAGATTTTGTATCAGCAGCTGTTCGACGTCTACCCCAACTTGCTCGTGCAAGGTTTTAAACAACTCGTTGACAATGTGTTTGCAACGAGTGAATCACACGTTGAACTATTTGTGCGGCACACAACGATCGATGGATTCACCGGATATCATCATCGGAAATTCATTCCGCTCAAAGATGTGTTTGGGCGCGTCGAGGCCGTGATTGCAATTCTTGAAAACGTGCATGATGAACGTCTCGCACAACTGCAAACCAAACAGGTTGAACATGAATTTGAACAAATGATCGAAACGCTGCAACTCGTTTCGTTTGAACTCAATGCAAGTGGCACGATAGTTAAAATTAATAAAGCGGTGATGCCACTGTTCGGCTATGATTCCGCAGATTTGCTCGGCAAATCTTTTACGCGCAGCATTCATCCGGACGATGTGCGGAGCACCTGGCATGTGTATTGGCAGATTGTAAATTTGGGAAAACCGTTTGGGGTGTGCGAAAATCGGTTTGCGGCTGCTGACGGATCATATCTGCACATGCGCTGGAGCATCCATCCATTGTATGACGCCGGTGGCACGGTGGTGGGGTGTCGCGGTGTCGGAGAAAATATCACGGCCGATGCTGAACGTATGCGCGACGCCGCGGAGCGTGCGCACATGTTTGAGCAAACGATTCAAGCGGCGCCGTTGCCGCTCCTCATTGTGGCAAATGGAACGATTGAAAAAATCAATCGTGCCGCAGAACGGCTGCTGCAGGTGCATTTGCGCGACGGTGCCGTGAAGCTGCAACAGCTGTGCAGCGAAAAACAGCTCGACGTTTTGTTAAAATTGTATGAACAAGCGCAGGGCAGGGGTAGCGCACATGCAAAATTGGTTTTGTCAGTGAAGGAAACGGAGCTTCCGGTCATGGCAACGGCAATCAGAATTCGCAACGCTGTGGTGATTGCTTTGAAGCAGTGATTCGCGGTACAATGCGATCGAGTTTGACCGCTATGCTCTTTCATTTTGTCGCAAAAAAATTTCGCGTCGCACCGTGGCTCAAAGCAGCCGGCGTGTTGTTTTCAACGATTGTTGGTGCTGGTGTTCTCGGCCTCCCATTCATCGTCGCGCGCGTCGGTGTGGTCGTCGGTTTCTTATACATCATCGCGATGGGTCTGCTCATGTGCGGAATCCACCTGATCCTCGCTGAAATCGTGATCCGTACGCGGCGCCATTTTCAGCTGTCTGGTCTCATGCGTTTGTATCTTGGCCGTTGGGCAGCGATCCTCATGGCAATTATTTTTCTCGGCCTGCATTTCGGCGCCATGACCGCATACCTCATCGGCGAAGGCGAAAGTCTTGCTGCAATTTTTGGTGGACAGCCCCTCGCGTGGTCCGTGATTTTTTTTATCATCGGCTCGCTCATCATCATGCGTGGCGTGCGTGCCATCGCCCGATTTGATTGGTGGATTAGTTTGCTCACCATTGGCGTTGTTGCATTGATTGTTTTTTTAAGTGCACCGCATGCAACGCAATGGACATACTTTCCCGCAGAATTTTCATCACTCCTGTTGCCGTACGGTGTTTTGCTCTTTGCATTTCACGGGACATCAGCACTCCCTGAGCTTGAAATGATTGTTGGCACTGACGCGCACGCGCTCCGCAAGGCCGTCATTGTCGGTTCGTTGGTGCCGATCGCATTGTACGCACTATTTGCCGTGACCGTTGTTGCCGTTACCGGTGTGTCGACTTCGGAAATCGCCACCATTGAATTGGGACGCGTCGTCGGGCCGCGCATGATTTTGATCGGAAACATTTTTGCAATTGTCGCGATGTCGTCGAGCTTTGTCACGATCGGTCAGGCATTGCGGCGATCGTTTCAGTGGGATTACGGCGTGTCACCCCGCATCGCGTTTGCACTTGCGGTTGGCGTTCCACTCGTCGTGTACCTCGCTGGTGCACGCGAATTTGTTCGTGTGATCGGATTTGTCGGCGCAACGTGTGGAACCATTGAGATAATTTTGCTACTATGGGCATATGAAAAAAATCGTCATTCTCGGCGGCGGATTCGGGGGAACTGAATTTTATCGCGTTGCACACCGTGCTTTGCACGGATCGCCGGACGTATTATTTCGGCTCGTGTCGCGCTGGAACTATTTTTTGTTTTATCCAATGCTGCACGAAGTGGCAACCGGTTCCGTTGAGCGGTCACACATCACCCAGCCACTCCGCGAAGTCATTGACTGTTGCATTGAAAGTTTTACACAAGCAGAAATCACGAACATTAATTTTGGCACGCGAACGATTGCAACGAGTCGTGGTGAAATTTCGTATGATTATCTTGTCGTGGCGCTTGGCGCGCAGCCAAATTTTTTTGGTATTCCGGGCGTGGATGAACACTGCATTTCATTTAAATCAATCGCTGATGCCGTTGCCGTGCGCAATCATGTGATCCGACATTTTGAAGCTGCCGCGCATGAGCGTGACGGTGCGCGACGCCGGCAACTTTTGTCATTTGTGATCGTTGGTGGCGGGCCAACCGGTGTTGAGCTGGCTGGCCAGCTGGCTGATTTGTTGTACCACGAAATGAAAGATCTCTATCCCGAGATTGATGCGGATGAAATTGCGATCACACTGGTTGACGCCGGCGATCGATTGTTGAAGCAACACCATCCGGAACTTGGCCACACCGCACTCGAGCGTTTGCAGCAGATGCACGTGCGGGTGAAGCTCAATACGCGCGTGACCGGGTGCGAGCCACACGCATTGCACTTGGGCGATGGCGAACATTTGCATGGTGAGATGCGGGTGTGGGCTGCAGGGAATCGGTCGGCACTTACGGAAATCATTGCGCCAGAATTTTTAACAGACCGCGGGCTGCTTCGCACGAAAAACACGCTGCAACTCGACGGCCATCCAGAAGTTTTTGTGGCGGGCGACAATATGGAAATTATCGAACCGACCGCAACGAGTGTGCCGCAAACGGCGCAAGCCGCAACTGCAGCAGCGCAGCATGCCGCGAAAAATTTTGTCGCCCTTTTGCGTAATGAACCACTCACTCCATTTCGGTATCATCCAAAAGGCGACATTGTGCCCGTTGGTGATTGGTTTGCCGTGGCAGAAATTAAATCATTTCGATTTTTTGGCGCGATTGCGTGGGTGATGCGTCGTGTCACGTTCATTCATCGTCTGTCCAGCAAAATCAATCGTCTCAAAGTCACGATTGATTGGGCGCTCCACACCGTGCTCCGCCGAGATACGTCGGAGTTGTAGTGAGTGGTCAGCGTGTGCTACACTGAATGCATTCTATGTCAGAAGCCAGTTTATTTTCAGAAATTTGGCAGCTGTATCTCTATCAGCCGCTCGTCAATTTGCTCGTTTACCTTTACAACAACGTTGCTGCAGCCAATCTTGGTTGGGCAATCGTAGCGCTGACCGTTTGTTTGCGTATCGTATTGTTGCCGCTGTCAATTTTGTCCGAGCGCAATAAATTTTTGATGGATGAAATGCAAAAAGAAGTTGACACTGCAGAGCGTCACTACCGCGCAGATCCGATCTATCTGAAAGAGCACGTGCGGGGGCTCATGAAAAAATATCACATTCGGCCGTGGGCGAAGACGTCAGTGCTCGGTATTCAGCTGCTCGTGCTTGTGTTGCTCTACCAAGTTTTTATCACCGGAATTTCTGGCGCGCAGCTTACCAAAATTTTGTATCCGAGCGTTGAATATCCGGGCAAGTTAAACACGATGTTTTTTTCAGTTCAGTATGGCGCGGAACCGGCTGATGTGCTCGCGTTTGACATTGGGGAGCGCAGTATCATTTGGGCAGTGCTCGTGGCTCTCGTTTTGTTCGTTGACATTGCGATCAAACTGAGCCACGCGAAAAAAGAAAAAATCAAGCTCACTGGCTCTGATTTGACGTATTGGATCGCGTTTCCGCTCGCGTCAGGGTTGATTTTGTGGTATCTTCCTATGGTAAAGGCGCTGTTTATTTTCACGTCACTCATGCTGTCATACCTGATCGCACTGATGACACATCTGTTCTGGGGCAAAAAAGATGCTGCCGGAGCTCACCATTAAAAAATATGTCTGCAGAACTTGATAAAATGATGTACTCGTTCGTGATGGAGGATGTGTTAAAAGGCGTCACGATTTCTGTGCCGCCAGGATATGTTGCCGCGGTCTATGACCTCGGGCGCGGTGTGCTCAAAAAAGTGTACACGCCGGGGCTGCATCTCAAAATTCCATTTTGGCAAAAGGCAAAATTGTTTAACGTGCAAACGCTCGAGTACACGATTGACGATGAGTTTAATCCGGAGATGGTGCGCGCGCTCGGCGATCGGCCAATCGAAGCCACAACGCGCGATGGCGTTGATTTGAGTGTGGAGGGCACGGTGCTGCTGCGGCTTGATGTCCATCAAATTCCAGTGATTTGGCAGACGATCGGTGAAGATTTTACGCAAAAAATTATCCGGCCGACCATCCGTTCACGTTTTCGTTTGATTGCCTCCCGATTCACCTATGAAGAAATTTCGGCAACCAAACGCGACATGATTGAAGTTGAACTCAAAAACGAACTTGAACGCATCTTTTTCCCGCGCGGTATTTTTGTGGAAAACGTGCTGCTGGGGAAGGTGGTGCAGTTGTAATATATTTTGCTATGGCTTTATTTGATCATTTGAGAAAGCAGGGAGAAACTGTTAAGGCCGAAGCTGCTGCAAAGTCACTACAGATTGATGCGGCAATCCAACGGGTGCATGCCGCACGGGAGGCAGTGGCGGCTGCAATTGAAAATCAGTCAATAGACCGGCAAGCTGCAGAGAATGAATTGAGCTCGATTGAGGAAGAACACCAAGGGTTGCTTGAACAAGCACAGACAAATCCAGGAATTCTGTCCGAGGCAGAACAGGATCTGGTATCACAGCTGCGCGATGCTCGCGATCAACTCACGTTGCACCCAAAAGCGTCTACAAAAGATAAGATAAAGGAGCTCGGTGCGGAGATGAAAACAGCAAAGCAGGTGTTGCGAGAGTTATCAGTATCAGGGGTAACTGCCGAACGTCAGGATCGGGTGCGTGAAGCACTTCGTGTAAAACCAGACGCGCTGGAGAAATTCAGAACCAGTCCACCTCCAACGCGAGCCGAAATTGTGGCGGCAGCGCGTGAAGAATTAAAAAAGGAGGAAGCAGAAATTAATGAAGCGCGGACAGCACTACAGAATAAAATTATCAATTTTAATGACGACGAGCGTATTGAAATTTATCCACCAAATGGTTCCAAAGAACATACTGCACGAGAAGCAACACTGCGCGAGTCTGCTGCACAATTTGTGAATTTGGAAGCTGCTGCTATGAGCCAGCCTGCCATTCGCGATATGAGCAGTCTTTTCGAACAGAAAAAAGCGGTGGCGGATTATGTTGTGGATGAAATAAAAAAGAGCAGATCATTTTATCAACGAATCGGATATGATATGTTTGTCTTTAATAAGTTTTCTTCAGGAAGAGAGAATTTGGGAAATGAAATTTTAGCATTTAATGACAGGTTGCGTGCGTTTGTTGTTAAAAGTGGCAAAGCGAAAATATACAAGGATAGTTCTGGTATTGACGATCATAGCGAGGTGAATCGAGCTATTGTCTCACTGGGCATATTTGGTGGGCGAAATAATCCATTCTTTGGAGATATACAGACCGGAGTGCCCGTGGTATATAGGGATTTATTGCGTCAGAAGATGAAAGAAGAAGGGCTCCTTTGAATTCACAAAAGAGTTCCTGAATTTTGACAGTTTGCTCATCACGCCATATAGTGACGTGTGTATGCAATTGACCGACCGCCAACAACGTATTTTCCAACTGGTGTTGGAAGGATATATTTCGTCAGGACAGCCCATCGGCAGCGCATGGGTTGTTGCGCATTTGTCCGGCGAAATCTCCAGCGCCACGGTGCGCACTGAATTGGTGGCATTGGAACAGGCTGGATTGATTCGTGCCCCGCACACATCGGCCGGCCGCATTCCAACCGAAGAAGGATACCGACACTACATTGAAACGTTCATGCATCCGGCACGCGTTGATCGCGAAATGGAAATCGTGGAGCACGAATTGGACGCAGCCGACGATTCGCCGGAAGAAAAAGTGCGCCACATTGCGCGCGAACTTTCGCAACTCGCCGGCAATGTGGTGATGGTGGGGATTGATCCGCGTTCATTGTACGCAACGGGAATGAGCCGCATGTATGAATCGCCGGAATCGGCAGACACAGAACTGATGCGTACCGTTTCGCACGCGCTTGACCGCGCGGATGAGTTGATGGACGAACTGTTTGATGTTGCATCGCATACTGACGTAAAAATTTTAATCGGGAAAGAAAATCCGATTGACGAAAATTTGTCACTCATGGTAACCACATACGCAACAAGCGAAGGCGCGCGCATCATGGCGCTCCTTGGCTTCATGCGCATGCGGTATGACCGCAACATCGCCTTGATGCAGGCGATGAAGCGTTTGTTGGAGGGGTAGTACGATGGGCTTCGCGCCCCGAACAAGATTCAACCCAAAGAGTATTCAATAGGTGGTGTTATAGAACGCAGCGTCCGTACTTGACACGGATTATGCAGACCTGATATCTTATAATTAAGATGAGTAAGTCCTCATACGTGAGCATCCGGATGGTTGCTCGAAATGGCGTATGGGGCTTTGTCGTTTTTAAACGGTTTAATACTCACGATTATGCGTTCAAACGCTCGTACAAAGACATTGTTGGAGTTTTCTATTTTTTGGAACACGCTCCAGCTTGCAAAATCGACAGCTTGCAGACATTTTTCTTGAGATGGAGTGCGAATTCTGACTGAAAATCGAGATAGGTTTTGCTCAGCAAATTTGGCAAGTACATCCAAAAATTTTTTATTTAAAAATTTGCTCGTTTCGCGCCGCGATGCAATAAATTCAATGCGATTTGTAGCATAAAATGTATGGTGTGAATAAATTTGTTTCAATAGCTGCACAACCATGCTCGAATACAGGTCGTCAAGATTTCTGTTTCGTATGAGTGTTTGTTTGTGGGCATAGAGAGTGAAAATTTCGCATCCCGTCGCACACATTTTTTTGTTAAACCGAATGATAGTGCTACGACGCTCATGGGTTGCGTGGAGCGTTGAAGATATTATTTTGTGTCGAGCTGTAATCTGCCTGTGTGTTTGTGCTACTAGTTTTTCGATCCTTCGCTTTTGCTGTGTGATGAGCATGCACACAACAAAAAATCGGGTGCTTTGTTTTTTGTTCAAATCAAATCCCAGATCGCCGCTTTCGTCCAAAAAGATATAGATGACCCCCTCCATAATTAGTGTGGAGTTTATCGCAGTTGTGCATACAGGTCAAATGAATCCGTACCGCACTTGACAGCCTATCATTAGCACTCTATACTGCAGAGTGCTAATTGGGTAAAGCACCAAATATGACTGAAGAAACAGCAAATAATGATCAAAATGATATTCCTGTAGATAAGGCCGCCGAGTATTTGGCCGGCTGGCAACGTGCGCAAGCGGATTACGCAAATTTGCAGCGCGAGGTTACGGCCCAGCGCATTGAAATGGGCAAACATGCAACCGCGGAAGTGGTGCTGTCGTTTTTGCCGGTGTATGACTATTTCAAACGCGCACTCGCACACACGCCGCCGGACGCAGAACAATCGCCCGCAATAAAAAATTGGTTCGCCGGTACAGCGCACATCGCGCAAATGTTTAAAATGACGCTCGCGCAATTTGGCGTGGAAGAAATTGAAGTGGTTGGCAAGCCGTTTGACCCGCACACCATGGACGCTGTGAAAGAAGAAGCGCGGGAAGGCATTGCGGCCGGCACGGTCGCGGAAGAAATCGAAGGCGGGTACAAAATGGGGGACAAAATATTAAAACCAGCAAAGGTGGTTGTGGCGGGTGATGCGACACCTTCTGGCGGCGTTGCTGGCCCCTCGCCGGAAGAAGACACTGGTCGCTCGTAAAAATAAACTTAAATAATATGGCAAAAATTTTAGGCATTGACCTTGGTACCACAAACTCCTGCATGGCAATTATCGAAGGCGGCGTCCCTCGCGTTCTTGAAAATGCGGAAGGCGTACGCACAACGCCATCAATTATTGCAATGTCAAAGTCCGGCGAGCGCGTTGTTGGGTTGCCGGCAAAACGGCAGGCAGTCACGAATCCGGAGAACACACTGTTTTCAATTAAGCGCCTCATCGGTCGCCGGTTTTCTGACGCCGAAGTGCAGCGCGACATGAAGCTGATGCCATACAAAATTGTGCAATCAGGTGAAGCGGTAAAAATTAAAATGGGCGACAAAGAATATTCGCCGCAGGAAATTTCCGCAATGGTGTTGCAAAAATTAAAGGCAGACGCCGAGGCGCGGTTGGGAGAAAAAATTACCGAAGCCGTAATCACGGTGCCGGCGTATTTTGACGATGCGCAGCGTCAAGCAACCAAAGACGCCGGCGAAATTGCCGGCCTCAAAGTTGCGCGCATCATCAACGAGCCAACGGCAGCCGCGCTCGCGTACGGATTCGACAAAAAGAAAGATCAAAAAATTGCCGTGTATGATTTGGGCGGTGGCACGTTCGACATTTCCATTTTGGAGGTCTCGGCCGACACCGTTGAAGTGCGGGCCACCAACGGTGACACACATTTAGGCGGCGATGA
>MFQD01000040.1:0-2644 GCA_001782975.1 Candidatus Magasanikbacteria bacterium RIFCSPHIGHO2_02_FULL_50_9b | reverse complement strand
GTTTTGATCAACTGGATTATCACGCAGTTCAAAAATGAGCACAGCGTTGATCTCTCAAAAGACACGCTCGCGCTGCAGCGCATCAAAGACGCGGCAGAAAAAGCAAAAATTGAACTGTCAACGGCGCAGGAAACAGAAATCAATCAGCCGTTTATCACCAGCGATGCGAGCGGCCCAAAGCACATGGTCATGAAACTCACGCGCGCAAAAATGGAAGAATTGGTGCACGACTTGGTTGAAAAAACATTGGAGCCGGTGAAAAAAGCGCTTGCGGACGCAAAAATGTCAACGTCTGACATTCACGAAGTGGTGATGGTCGGTGGCATGACGCGCATGCCGCTCGTGCTGGCAACGGTTGAAAAATTTTTCGGCAAAAAACCAAACGTGTCCGTGAATCCGGATGAAGTTGTTGCAGTTGGCGCCGCAGTGCAGGCCGGTATTTTGCAGGGTGAAGTGAAGGACGTGCTGCTCTTAGACGTGACACCGCTGTCACTTGGCATTGAAACAATGGGTAGTGTGATGACGTCGCTCATCTCGCGCAACACAACAGTGCCAACAAGCAAGTCACAAATTTTTTCAACTGCAGCTGATTCGCAGCCATCCGTTGAAATTCATGTGCTGCAGGGTGAGCGTCCGATGGCAAGCGACAACAAAACGCTCGGCCGCTTTATGCTCGACGGCATTCCGCCGGCGCCGCGCGGCGTGCCACAAGTTGAAGTGACATTTGACATTGATGCGAATGGTATTTTGTCTGTATCAGCGAAAGATAAAGGCACGAACAAAGAGCAAAAAATTACGATCACCGCATCGTCGGGCCTCTCCAAGGATGAAGTTGAAAAGATGCGCAAGGATGCAGAACTGCACGCCGACGAAGATAAGAAAAAACAGGAATTAATTGAAACGCGCAACGTTGCGGACACGATGGTGTACACCACGGAAAAAATGTTGAAAGAGAGTGGCGAAAAAATTTCTGCTGATGACAAAAAACAAATTGAAGAAAAAGTTGCCGCATTGAAAGCGGTGAAAGATGGCGATGACGTTGACGCCATTAAAAAAGCGTCTGAAGCACTCGGCGAAGTTGCGCAAAAAGTTGGCGCCGCGATGTATCAGCAGCAAACGCCACCAGCCGGGGACACACAAACTCCACCGACGGCTGAAGAAAAAAAGGAAGAGAAAGCGCCGATCGATGGCGAAGTGGTGCAGTAAACTTTTATTGGTATATTGAGGCATTTGGTGTTGCATGAAGGATCGTCTCGCAGGTTGAAACAGCTTGGTGTTTTGCGAAGCAAAACTGTTTCGACCGAGAGACAGCGCGTGGTGCCGCCGGAGCACCGCGACGCGTGATCCTGAATACAACACCAAATGACATGAATATGGCAAACAAAGATTACTACAAAATTCTCGGCGTTTCAAAAAGCGCCACAGACGACGAAATCAAAAAAGCATTTCGTACATTAGCGCACAAACACCATCCAGACAAACAAGGTGGCGACGAAAAAAAATTCAAAGAAGCCAATGAGGCGTATCAGGTTTTGTCAGACAAAACCAAGCGACAGCAGTATGATCAGTTTGGTTCTGAATTTGTGAATCAGCCGGGTGCTGGCGGCGCGGGTGCAGCTGGTGGCGGATTTAACGGCCAAGGATTTGAATTTAATTTCGGTAACATGGAGGACCTCGGCGATCTGTTCGGCGGGTTTGGTGACATGTTTGGATTTGGTGGGGGAAATCGTGGCGCGCACGGGCGCGCTGGCGGGCGCGTGAGCCGCGGCAACGACGTCGCGGTCGACGCAGAGCTGACGCTCGAAGAAGCGGCAACCGGAATCACGCGTACATTTAATTTAAATAAACTTTCATCATGCGAAACATGTGGTGGATCCGGTGCTGCACACGGCAGCAACACACACGATTGCAAACACTGCGGCGGCAAGGGGCAAATCCGCACGGTGCAAAATACAATTTTGGGTGCAATGCAGTCGGTTGCGCAATGTCCTGATTGTCGCGGCGCGGGGAAAAAACCAGAAAAAGAGTGTGCGACGTGCCATGGAACAGGCGCACATAAGCGTGCAGAGGAATTAACGATCAACATTCCTGCTGGCATTGATGACGGACAGTCTATTCGGGTGAGTGGTCGCGGTGAAGCAGCGGTGCATGGTGGTACACAGGGGGACTTATACATTCGCGTCCATGTGAAACGACACAAATTTTTGGAACGCGATGGCGAAACGATTTATTCACACATACATATTTCGTTTCCAACCGCAGCACTTGGCGGCGAAGCACGGACGCATACGCTTGGTGGTGAAGTGACGATTAAAATTCCGGAAGGGATCGAATCAGGTGAGTCAATTCGGTTGCGCGAAAAAGGAATTGCGTACCGTGGTGGTCGCGGTGACCACATTGTGCGCGTCACGGTTGACACGCCCAAGAAAGTTTCAAAAACTGCGCGAAAATTATTGGAACAATTGCGCGACGAAATGGAAGGTTGACACGTAGTATTTTTTGTGTAAAGATTGCACTGAACTACCAACGAGTACCATCATGGTACGCACAAGAAGGAGTCGGCATGTCGCGAGAATATCAGGGCTGGCTTGGCATCGATTTGCTCGTTGACCTGCGGACCGCAGAAGCGTCAGCTGAGCTGGCG
>MFQD01000039.1:2727-23231 GCA_001782975.1 Candidatus Magasanikbacteria bacterium RIFCSPHIGHO2_02_FULL_50_9b | reverse complement strand
ACTACTCGAAGAGCTATATGACGAGCCCCCGCAGCTCGGCCCGCTGTCGCTGCTGCCGCCCGCGAATGCGAGCGACGGGATCAGGAGCATGATCCCGAGGAGCAGCACGATGGGTCGGGTCTGGTACGGATCGACGGACGGCCGCGTCGCACGTTCGGTCGGCGTCTTGACGAGCCCCAGCCACAGCACGAGAACCGCGACTCCGATCAGCATCCAGATCATCACCCTGCCTGCCGGATGTGCGCCCTCTTCGAGCATCGCGACGTAGTTCAGAGCCATGCCGACAGCGCCCAGCGAGCCACTGATGCGGTAGACGCTGTGGCCACGGCGGATCGCGGCGATCGAGAACACCGTCACCGCGGTCATGAATCCGTACAAGCAGCAGATCAACATGAGGAGTTCCGTGCGCATGTTCATTCTCCTACCGCTCTTGTTGTTTGTTGTGTCGAGCAGTTGTGTCTAAGCCCTTGCATAAAGGGATCAAACACCACTGCTCAAATTATTGAAAAGGACGGTCATGCCATTTTCAGCATGACGCAAAACTATAGCATATCACACCACTTTTGTCAAGCCCACACCGGCCATATTTGGCTAAATTGAGCGATTTATTAACGTATGGCCTGCGGAGCAGTTTCTGAAACGCGTTGCTGGCCTCTCGCGTGGGAAGAAACTGCTCCGCAGGCCACCCATTGACAAATCCTCAATTTTCTGCTATTCTTGCAAGTTCCCACTGTAGATTCGGGGACCTGATAATAGAGCCATACGCTTTCTATGACGACTATCCAGCGCCCAAATTCCCGTCCAGTGGCGGCAACACTACTCATTAGTTTTGTCCTTGCGCTTGCGCTCGCTGCGCTTGTCGAGGGTTTGAAACCAGCAGCAACATTTGCTGCGGCACAGTATCCATATAAGTCACAACCTCAGCTGTTTAACGGCCCAGTCGCAAAACCTTTTCTTTCAGGCGACCGCATGGCGTACGTTACCCTCTGGGAATCCGCAGGTCAGTACCTGTATATCACTGATCTTGCAGCCGGTAACGATGAAAAAATTACTAGCTATCCTGTTGCGGCAAATACCGAAATCGGTATCTCAGGCAATTATATTGTTTGGAGCAACGGCTATAAGAACAAATGGAACGTATTCTTGTTTGACAAATTTTCGCATGCGACACAGGTCGTTGCGGATACGATGAACGAGGTCAGTCGTCCGTCAATTGACGGCACGAAGATCGTCTGGCGCGAAGCAAATTTCGACCAGGGCGGCGCGATGATTCGATTATTCGATCAGAGCACGAGCGAGCATCGCACAGTCAGCGCAGGAAAATTCTACACAAATCCGGTAGTTGCCGGCAATCGCGTTGCGTGGTTTGAAACGCAAACGAGCTGCATCAATGATGCATATCGTTTGTGCAACTTAGACGCAGGTGTCAAAGACCTTGTGGTGTATGACACCGTGCAAAAGACGCAGCAAGTGATTGCGCAGAGCGTACACACTGTGTACGCTCCGGCAATTTCTGTATCACGCGTTGTATGGACCGAAAAAAAGAACGGTCACTATGACCTGTTCCAGTACGAATTCACGACTGGTGCAACAACTCGTTTAACACAGAACGATCTTGACGAAACCTATCCCGTTCTCGCCAGTGGTCGCGTCGGCTACCTCGGTATGTCGCTCAACGGCACACGCCGCGTTGCGCATGTCTTTGACATCGCAACCAAATCTGATACTGCAATGCAGTTTAAGGGCGTGAATCACGGCTGGGTCACCATTACCGATCAGAAAATGGCATGGGTTGAAATCCGAAAGGACAGCCGCATTTATATCTACGACTTTGCAATCACCGGTCAGTTCACTGATGTGGACACTGATGGTTTGTCGGAGCCAGTGGAGACAAAAATCGGCACAGATCCGCAGGAAAAAGACACGGATGGCGATGGTATCTCTGATACTGACGAAATTACCCTGTTCAAAACCAATCCGCTCACCGTTGATTCAGACGGCGATGGCCTGACGGATTATCGCGAATCCTTCCTCTACAAATCAAACCCAACAAAGTTTGACACTGACGGGGACGGCTATCACGACGGTCTTGAAATCAAGACCAATCACAGCCCGACAAGCAAGTCAAAAATCAAAGTCAGCCCTTCGCGTTACGAATGGTCTGCACTCCCGCGCTAATCAAAACAGCGCATCACTACTTGAGAGACACTGTGTAATAGAATCGCTGGTTTAAAAGCCGGCGGTTTTTTTATTTCACCACGGCGTGGCCGATGAGCACGTCGCCGACATTTAATTGATCGGGCATTATTTTTTTAAACTGTTCTTTTTGTGTTGCTGTCAAATTCCAATACGGTTTTGCAACGATATAGACATCGCTGACATTTGCGTGTTGCGCCGCAGCGGTGATGAGTTCCGGTGAGATGCCATCATACATCGCGGGCAGAAAAAATTTTGTGTAGAGTGTATCGCCGGTCGGAATGGGATAGAAATAAAATTCTCGTTCCGGCAGACGGCGATCAAAAAAACCAAACAAATGCAATGCGGCGGCTGACGTTGGTTGATCCGCGAGTACGACGTAGGGCGCGCCATTCGCATGGGCGTCGATTTTTTGCACGATCTCAAAATCGCGTTCGCTCGTGTTGATCGCTTTGGTACGCGTTACGGTGTTCCATCCGGGATAGGCGACAAACCATGAGGCGAAAATTGTTGCAACACAAACGCCGAAAATTGCGACGCGATCACCGCGTGCATGTGTGCGTGCCCACAGGTGCGCGAGGCCGCTGGTCGCGAGAGGAATCATCAATAATAAACCGCCGATGAAGATGCGACGCGCGAATGATGACTGTTCATAGGCAATGACATTGCCAACCACAACTACGTTCGTTAAAAATCCAGACGCCATGACCAACAATCCGAGCTGAAACAACCGCCGCTCCGGTCGTTCGAGCGGATGACGCACCGCGTGACCGAATAATGCGAATAGAAATAACAGAACGCCACCGAGACCGGCAACAACATACGCAAGTTTTGTTAAAATAAACGGCTGAAAGGATTCGCGTGAGGTGTTGATTAATTCGGTGAGCGCTGTCGGCGTGAGTCGACCCCAGTCAAGCGTGCCGTGCGCACCGATGATAAGCAAAATTGTGGGGGCGACAATTGTTGTAGCGCCGATACTCAAAAATGCAATCGAGCGGGCACGACGACTACAGGAACTCCACATGACGAACATCCACGCGAATGTGGCGAGTGCGATCACGCCACTTAATGGATGGATGCAAAAAATTCCAAGTGCAATCAGCGCGCGCAGTACCCAGCGCTGCACGGTCAGACTGTCACGCGCGAGCCACAACTCATTAATGAAACCAAATAACAAGAGGTGACCAAGTGATTGTGGCGTTGCGGTGGTGAACAGCGATGAGAACACTACAAAAAATGCGAGGAGGATGTAGGGGGCGCGGTGAAAATTGTCGCGCGTGCGGCGCGTGACAACGAGAATTGCAGTGAGCATTGCGGCGCCGAACAGTGGCACAAACCATGACAGGAGGACGAGCGGTCGGATGCCGGTGAGTATGGCGAGATTCGCAACCAGCGCGTGGAGCCCGTTGTAGAGTGGACTGATCGGCGTGATCTGCCCGTGTTCGATCCATGCGCGGATCGTGGCGTCGTGTACAAACACGTCAAAACCAAAGCCGAGCGGGAAGGCGATTGTGTTAATCGTGAGCAAGAGCGCGAGTGAGCAAAATAAAATACGCGCACTGATTTTGTTTTGCAACAGACCCCATGAAGTAACGGCGACGATTGCGAAAATCAACAGAAGAAACAGGGGAGAGGTGAGCACTTGCCACGGGCTGCCGATCCATCCAACCGCTGCGTGTCGCGTCGCGTAGATTACTGCCGCGATGACGAGAATCGTCAGCATGCCATTGAACAAAATAAATGAAGGGCTGCGCGGCTCCGGCGCACAATAGATAGGGGTGTCGCGTGCGTGGAGTAGTGCAGCAACAACGACGAATGGAATTGCAAGTAGCACAATATTCAGGGCGATCGATGGTGACCATCCCCACAGCTGATACACCACCGTTCCAAAAATAGACGCAACCGAAACAACGCCGAGCACGATTGCCAAGCTGTTGCTTTCAATGGTTTGTTTCCGTATACTGACAGACATACGAGATGTTCACATGACCGAGAATAATCACGAAGTTTATTTACACGATCGCATTCTTGATCGCACGATGCTGTGGCTCATTCCGCGTTGGATTTACCCCAACTATATCACATCGCTGCGTTTAATTTTGACGCCTTTTGTTGTGTACGTCAATTATGTCGGCAATTATTACATCGGCATCCCGCTGTTTTTGTTTGCGGCGTTCACGGATGCGGTTGACGGATCGCTCGCGCGCACGCGTGACCAAGTCACTGATCTCGGCAAAATGCTCGATCCGTTGGCAGACAAATTGCTCATCGGGTCAATGGTGGTTTTGTTGTTGTTTCAAAATTTTGATGCGCGTCTCGCCTATGCCGTACTCGGCATTGAAGCAATTTTTATCGTGCTTGCGTCCGTGCGTCGCATCACCGGTCACATCGGTCAGGCAAATGTGTGGGGTAAAATAAAAATGATGCTGCAATGCGCTGCAGTTTTTTTAATTCTGCTTGGATTAACGTTTGGCAACACACTGTTGTTCGCCATCGCGTCATGGATATTTGGCGCCGCAATCGTGTTCGCGCTTATTAGTTTATTTTTTCACGGCATATGATTGCGCGATTGCGCGCAAATATTCCGCGCCACCTGCTTGTTGGCTTGCTGTTGTTTGCCGCGATTTCCGGCACGACGATTTTTTTATTTCATGGCAGCATTAATTCGCCAGACGAGGCGGCGAATTTGCTGTTTATTCGAAGTTGGCGCGAGCACAGGCAACTGTCAGTTGCCGTACCTATTGTGCAGCCGGCAGCATACCCGCTCTTTCCGCGCAGCACCATTCCGATGAGTCAATCAATTGTTCCTGCTGGGTTTGTCGGGCTACCGATTTTGTTCGGAACAATTTCAATTATGGTGGGTGAGTGGGCCGTATTTTTTTTGACCACGTTATTCACCATGATTGCTGCGGTTGGTTGGTGGTATCTGATGCGACAGATTTTTGGACGAGCGGTTGCTGACATTTCCTTTTGGCTTTTTTTGTTTCATCCGGCTGTGTTGTATTATTCCGTGCGCGGATTATTTCCGAATATGCTCATGATGGATTTGGTAATCATCAGCGTTGCGGGAGCATGGTATGCGTCGCTCAATCGCGCGCGAATTTTTTGGGTGCTCGCGGCTGTTGCGGCGGTGCTCGCCGCCGCAGTTCGAGCGCCGGAAGCGGTGGGTTTGCTTGCGCTCGTGTGCATCGTGGCGCTGGTGTGGGGAAATCGAAAAACACGAATGGTGAGCGCTGCCGCATTCGGCATCATCATTATTCTGAGCGCACTGACGCTCTTGCTGCGCAATTTTGGTCTCATTCCCGGAAGTTACCAATTCATTGAACTCGACTCACTCTATTCGTTGTTATTTCCGTTTGGTATTCACCTCGGTCGCGTGTGGGAAACAACCACGGCATTTATCGTTCAATTATTCGCGCCATGGGTGCTGCTTTCTTCAGCCGGTTTGGCGTGGTGGTTGTGGCGTGCAATTAAAACGAAAAAATTTGATCGAACCGTGGCTGCCTATTTGACCGTGATCGTGCCAGCAAGTTTTTGGTTATTCATCATGTACGGCAGCTGGACATTTTCGGATAATTTGCGCGATCCGAATGCAGTGACGCTTGGCGCGTCATACGTTCGCTACTGGTTGCCACACTTGTTATTTCGGATGCCATTTGCCGCGGTGCTCGTACTCGCGTGCATTGAACACTGGAAAGTGCCGGCGCAAAAAATAGTTCGTGCGTTTATCGTGGTGATGATTATGCTTGGATTATGGCGCGCGTTTGCGGGCGTTGATGGATTGCGATGGCTGCTGCAAGAGACCGCGCAATCTCGCGCAACAACTACTGACATGTTGAACCACGTGCCTGAAAACGCCGTCGTTGCCGTGCGCGCGTGGGACAAATTTATTTATCCGCATCGCGCCGTATTGCAACCGTTCCCGCGTGACGTCCGCACGCTCGGCGCGGTACACGAACTGTTGTCGCGTGGCACACCAGTGTATGCGTTTGTTGAAACTTTTAAAGCACCTGACGAATGGTGGCTCCGCGACAACGGTGTTGTCGCACGCGTCGTTGGGGTGTATGGTGTGCATACACTGTACGGACTGTATCTATGGAACGAAGGTCAATAATTTTTTTGGGAATCGTAACCGCAGCACTGCCGTTCATGTTTGTCGTGTGGTCACACACGTCGTTCGCTGATCGGTGGGCTGCCGGTTCTGTCGACACCTTTGTTCCACACGGCCCAACCGCGACGTTCTCCGATTTTTCTCCAACTGATCGCACTGCTGTTTTGGATGATCTCGGTCGACCGATCACCGGGTCACCAGTTTATTTGCTATTTCAGCCGCGTCGACATTCAAAATTTATCGATGTGGAAATAACCATTGCAGAAATGATGGCACCAGAAAATCTGCCGCACATTGGATACCGTCAGGGCACCGGACCAGAACATAACGTGCTCGTGTCAACTGACTATTCAAAATATTCAGGTGGCTTAAAACTGTACGCGCGATTGCCGTTTGCAGAAATGACGGCAGAGCGCGTTGATGCACGGCGCATCGTGCTTGCGGCGCCGACTGCGTCGATGCAGCCACCGACTCACGTCTCGCGTGTTGAAATTCGTTATGAAGACTAGCGACTCGATCACTCTTTTTTTTCGCACCATGGCATGGAGTTGGTTTTTGTTTGCGCTCGTGAGCGTTGTCATTGAATTTTTTCGCCCGAGTTTTGTCGACTCTCTCATTCCTCTCTGGCTCATCTTGCTTGTCGCTGCGCTTTCAGGTATGATTTCGGTAATTGACAAACGAAACGTATGAGCTGTATTTTTTGCAAAATTGTTGCAGGCGAAATTCCGTGTCACAAAGTTTTCGAGGATGAAAATTTGTTGGCGTTTCTCGACATTCATCCGTGTAATCCGGGTCACACGCTCGTCATTCCAAAACAGCATTTTGAAAATTTGCTGGAAACGCCTGCTGTGGTTGTGTTGCAACTGATGAATGGCGTGCACACGCTCGCGCCGCGCGTGGTCGCAGCTGTCGGCGCGCACGGATTTAATTTGGGGGTGAACACCGGTCCTGCAAGTGGGCAGGTGATCATGCATACGCACGCGCACATCATTCCACGTTTTGAGCATGACGGACTCGTCCACTGGCCAACGAAAGAAATGACATCAGACGAACTGCATCAAATCACATTAAAAATCTGCAAGGGAATCTGAATACAAAAAAACGGAGAGATAAACAGGAACTCCATTTTTTTGTATTCAGATTCCCTCACTCATCTTACTATGTCATGGCTTCGGTCTGGTGAAAAAATTCTATTCAAGACGCGTTGGCACGAGTTCAAGAAATTTGATTTTGAAACTGAAGCTGGCGCACAGGGAGAATATTATTATTTGGAAACTCCCGGCTCTGTCTATGTACTGCCGCGCGATGCAGACGGAATTTTTTTGATGATCCATTCGTATCGCTGTTTGCCGGACACGATGAGCTACGAATTTCCGGGCGGCGCAGTGCATGTGGGGAAGCCGCCGGAGTTTGCGGCGCAAGAAGAATTGGAAGAAGAGGCTGGTGTGCACGCTGAAAGTTTGACGCATCTCGGGACGTTTAATCCGTGCAACGGATTATTGCAAGAAGCGTGCCATGTTTTTTTGGCAGAAGATTTAACTGCGGTCGAACGCCATCTCGAAGCAACAGAGCACATGACGGTCATAAAAAAAACAGAGCGTGAAATTGAGGCAATGATCACCGCGGGCGAAATTTTCGACGGTCAAACACTCGCCGCGTGGGCGTTATATAAAGCGCGGAAATAAAAAAATCGGTACGTCGCGCGCAGGGGGTTCCCTGTGTGCGACGTACCAGTTGTTGTGCTGAGTTAGTGACTACACTTCGTCGTGATCGAAGGCGATGAATGCTTGGAGCGCAGTCCTCAGTGCGGTGAAGCGTGCGATTTGCGCCGCGAGCGTTTCGACCACTTCTTCCAGCTCCGCAACCCGATTCTCGAGCGCTGCGATCCGGTCCGTGGTTGCTTGATCAGGTGTCGGCGCGGGAGCGGGTTCCGGAGCCGGTGTCGGCTCTGGCGGAGGAGGAGGTGGCATCGGACTGGCCGTGACAGGGGCTACTGCTGCCGGCGGCTGCACCTGCTCATGTTCCGGCCACGGCATTTCCGCGGCTACCTCATATTTTCCGACGCCGGGCTTCAGTTTGTACTTGCGGATGTACTGGTCCGTGTCATCGACATCGAACAGCTTTTGCTTGACCGCCGGACTCAAGGTGTTGCCCCAGTCTGACAGACGCTTGATGGGGCTGTTGGGATCTGCCTCTGCGCGAGGCATGACATCCTTGGTGAGGAACCAGTTGTCGCCGAACTGCTGGCGCAGCCAGTTCAGACGCCGCTTGACCGCCGGGCCGACCTTCTGTTCAGGTTTCGGCTTCGCGGCGGCGGGGGGCTGTTCTTTCTCGACGATCCTCTTCGGAGCTTTCGCGACGTCGGTGGGGCTCGGCGCCGTTGCGCTTGCCTGCAGTGCAGCGACGACGATTTGGTAGCGGTGATAGCCGTCTATACCAACTTCCTTGTGAAACCGTGGATCGGAAGTGCGCACCGCGAAGTTGCTCCACGCCCGTCGATTCGCGAACGGGTGACGAGTGCCAGCATACACGATTTGCATGACGCGGCCAGTGGTGAACCAGCCATCGCCGAACTGCTCGTGCAGCCAGCTGATCCGCTGATCCCGGAGCTTTCCCACTGATTCGTCAGCGCCCACAGGCAGTTCATCTGTCGCCGCCTGCGTCTCGGCTGCTTCCGCAGCCGCTTCCTTTGGTGGCGGAGCCGACGGAGCGGGCGCGAGCGCGGGTTCTGCGATTGCAGCGACAGCTGCGGCTGATGGTGTCGCGATAGCGCTTGCTAGCGTAGTCATGGTCATGCCTCCGATTGCGGCCGCTGCGCGCGGCGTTGTGATGGTGCGTGATGGCGATGCTTCCGCAGCGTCGTCGAGTTTTGCCTGCCACTCCGCAGGCATGGTTGCAAGTTTCCAGTGACCATCGCCAATGCGCGTCAGAATGTTTGACCGCTTGGCAATAGCGTCGAGACGCTCTGTGGCGCTTTTCATGTCAACGAATGGAAAGCCTGCTGTGCCGACAAGCTTGGTGCCCAAGTGCGGCTGCAGTGTTTTTGTGGTGAACTCACCGTCGACCCGAAGATCGAGGTACTGAATCACCACGAACAGATCCGAGATCGTCGACAGGTCAGTAACCCGGGGTGCTGGCTGGCGCCGTGACGGCGGCAGATCGCTCATCCTTGCCTCCTGCTGAGTTGAATCTTGCTGCGCCGTGTTCCGTGATCGTCCACATGCGCGCATTCGAGTTAGTAGCGACCGTTGCGCGCTGTTTTGCGCGTTCAACTGCAAGGAATTGGCCTGCTTGGCGAACGTTGCTGAATGGCGCATTCGGGCCGAGGAGATCCTCGCGTTCAAAGCCATTTTTTGCTTTTTCTCCGAGAAAGCTAATCACGCGTTGACGCAGCCTCTGCTGCGCAACTCGCAACTGCTTCGGCGTATTGTTAACACGTCCCATGATTCCTCCGGAAAGTGAAAGAGCCTGAACAAAAAAATACCTGATTCACCTGGATTTGTCAAGCGTACGCCAATATTAAAAAAAGGATCTGAGCCAACCGGTGGTGGTTGACACAGATCCTCAGGTTGATGCTTGCAATTCGCGATGATTCTCGATACCATGGTTTTGCTATGCGAACTCTTTTGGTTGCCGGCGGCGCCGGATTTATTGGCTCGAATTTTGTGCGATGGATGCTTGCGAAGTATCCGGATTTGAAAATTGTGAACGTTGATAAATTAACGTACGCGGGGAATTTGGATAATGTTGCGGATTTGCCGGTTGAGCGGCACATTTTTGTGCAGGCTGACATTGCGGACGCGCCACGCATGGCACAAATTATTGAAGAATGGCGGCCGGATGCGATTGTAAATTTTGCAGCCGAGACACACGTTGACCGTTCCATCCATGAAGGGCTACGCGATTTTGTGTTTGCCAATGTGATGGGACCGCAAGTGCTGGCCGAGGCCACAAAAAAATTTAACATTCCACTGTACATTCAGATTTCAACGGATGAAGTGTTTGGCGCGCTTGGGCTGGATGAGGACCGACTGTTCCACGAAGAAACGCCGTTCGCGCCTAACATGCCGTACGCGGCGTGCAAGGCAGGCGGCGATTTAATTTGCCGCTCATATTTTCAGACGTTTAAAACACCAATTATTGTGACGCATTGTTCAAATAATTACGGGCCGTATCAATATCCGGAAAAATTTATTCCGCAAGCAATTTCCAAGGCGCTGCGCGATGAACCCACGCCAATTTATGGCGACGGATTATATGTACGCGATTGGATTCATGTGAATGATCATGGCAGCGCGATTGATTTATTGCTCGCGCGCGGCGTGCCGGGCGAAGTGTATAATATTGGTGTAGACAACGAACGTTCTAATATTGAAATCGTGCAGATGCTCTTGCGCATGTTGGGCAAGCCGGAAGATTTAACGGTAACTGTGCAGGACCGCCCGGGCCACGACCGCCGCTATGCAATAGACGCACGCAAAATTACCGCACTTGGGTGGGTGCCAGAATTTCCGCGCGAAAAATTTGAAGACGGTTTGCGCGCGAAGATTCAGTGGTATGCGGATAATGCGGAGTGGGTGGAGAAGTTGAAGCAGCGGGGGGCGGAGATTAATGCGCATATTAAAATTTAGTAGACAGTACACCGATTTTGTGCTATATTTTCGATATGAAACGCTGGGATTACAACATTCCTAAAAATTGGAAGCCAAAAACGGAAACCGAATGGGTGTGGTTTTTGGAGCGCAAAATAAATTATGGCGATTGGAAGGGCCTGACCAAGCCGGTGCTGAAAAAATATAAACACAAGTTACATCTTGATATAGGTAAAAAGTTGATGCTAGCTGCATATTTGGAACACTATGGCGCTCGATAAAGCACAGACTGCCATTATTAAATTGCTTGCACAGTCGCCGTTGGCGAAAAAGTTTTATTGGTCTGGCGGTACAGCACTCGCTGAACACTTTCTGAATCATCGCTATTCATACGACATAGATTTGTTTAGTGATGAACCGGTTCGACATGAAGATGTGCTTATTTTTGTTCAGGATCTCAAGAAAAAATTAAAGGCAACGAGCATCGAACAAAAGCGAATTCATGATCGGTGGGAATTTTTTTTGAAAAACGGACACGAGCTTCGCCTTGAATTCGTTCATTATCCATTTCAAGCGCTGAAAAAAAGAAAAAAAATCGATGGCGTTTTGGTGGATTCAATTGAAGATCTCGGTGCGAATAAAATTGCCGCAGTGATTGAGCGTCATGAGCCAAAAGATGCCGTTGATATTTTTTATATTTTGAAGAAAAAGAAATGGAAATTAAGTCAGTTACTTGGCTACGCGAAAAAAAAATTTGGCATTACGTTTTCTGAAGATATTGTTCTCACAGAAATATTGATTGCAGTGAGCCGGCTCGATCGGATAAAACCAATGTTATTCGGCTCATCAGAGAATCAGCAAAAGCAAATTGAAGAAATTCAGGAATTTTTTAAATCAATGGCAGCTCGACATGTGCGAGGATCGCTGTAGCTTTTTTGTGTATGGAGTTTAAACTCTGGCCACTCAAAATTTTCACCAACAAAATATATCACTTGACGCCTTTTGAATTGCGTGACCACGTGCCGTTTGAGGTGAAGCGCGTATATTGGGTAACACACAGCGTCGGAATTCCAACGGGGCAGCACTGTCATATGGAAGAGCAGGAAGTTTTTGTATGTGCGGCCGGAACGATGACCGCGGTTATAGACCGCGGGCAGGGCAAAGAAAGTTTTGAAATGAAAGAGGGTGATGCGTTATACGCGCCAAATTTCGTCTGGCATGGGTTTGAAAATTTTTCAAGCGATGCGGTTCTGCTGGCATTTTCGTCAACAAATTATCGAGCGGACCGATCGGACTACTGCGAGGATTATGATTTATACGTGAAGGAATATCGGGGGAAGATTGCAGATTGACATTCGACGCTGCTTTTTGTAACATCAGTACATTCGGCCACCAACAGGCCGAAGGAGTGTGCCATGCATTCTGACCAACGTTTCATTACACTGGAGTATGCAACTGCAATTGCGCAGGCAATCGCAGTTCGCACATGGTTCTACATCGGTGACGGCAGCTACGTCTGCCCCGCAATCTACACCGTCAGGAAGCGCGTCGAGCCGAAACTCATGAAAAGCGCCATTCTACTCCCTTCGACGCAAGCAAATATAGAGCTGTGTCGAAAGAGGTTTCGGGTTGAGTTCGTGGATGGCTGTTGGGTTGAAATCGAACTGTGGAAGAGTGGGCCGATCGTTTCCGATAACCCTCCGATCATCGGCGCAGTGACTCTGCACGCACTGCTCTGGGGCAGGAAGGTCAACTACCCGCCGTCTGCAGATCAACCGCAGCAGTTCTCGTTTCATCACGGCGTTTTCAACGAGTACGGCACCGGAACCGGTGGCAAGGTGGCGGTCTTGTCGCAGCGGCTCCAGCGGTTTCTGCCGGACTTCGCACCGTTCTACGCGCAGGTTCTGCAGGATGACGATCATGCGTCTGCGGCTCTCGATGCGTGAGTAGAACGTGACGACGCATGCCCCGGGCTTCACCAACGAAGCTCGGGGCGATTTTTTATGCTAAAAAAGTATTGTCAAAATTTGCCGCATAGAGTAACGTACAGAGCACTATGCGCTTCTTAATCCTCGGCTCCCAAGGTATGCTCGGACAGGAATTGGTACGCGTTGGCCACGAGCGTGGGCACGACGTTACTGGTTGGGATAAAACTGACATTGATCTCACGGCGGCGGGAGCGATGGACAAAATACGTGCTGCAGCGCCGGAATTAATTATTAACGCCGTTGCCTACAACGCCGTTGATGACATTGAAGGCGAAGGGTGGGGGACTGCAGAAAAAATAAATGGAGAATTGCCCGGCCGTCTTGCCGCAGTGGCAAAAGAATTGGACGCTACATTCGTCCATTTTTCTAGCGACTATGTTTTTGATGGTGAAAATGATTCGGGTTATCCCGAAGGCGCAGAGCCAGCACCTGTCAATGCGTATGGCCGCAGTAAAATGTTGGGCGAAGATGCGGTACAATCAATCGGCGGAAATTTTTATTTGATCCGACTGTCGCGCTTATTTGGCAAGCCAGCCGCGTCACCGGGCGCGAAGCGCAGTTTTGTGGACATCATGATGGAGCTCGGGGTTACAAAAGAAACAATCAATCTCGTTGATGAAGAAAAAACATGTGCGACGTATGCGCCGGATTTGGCGGCAGAGGTTTTTGCATTAGTTGAAGCGAACGCGCCGTTCGGCATCTATCACCTCACCAACATCGGTGCCTGCACGTGGTACGAATTTGGCCAGGAAATTTTTCGGCTCACAAATTCAAAAATTATTGCAACGCCCGTTGCAGCCAGCGCATTCCCGCGTCCGGCAAAACGGCCACGTGTTTCAGAACTTTTAAACACCAAACGTCCACCACTGCGTCCATGGCAAGCAGCACTCGCCGAATATGTCGGACGCAGTTGATCTTTCCATCATCACTGTTGGGTTTAAATCGCGCGAATACGTGCGCGCATTATTGGAATCACTTTTTGAAGCGCGCGGAGACCTTTCCATTGAATATTTTATTTTGGACAACGCGTCTGATGATGGCCTTATTGAAATGGTGCAGAAAGAATTTATCCCGCGCGCAGATGAGCGGCTCAAAATTTTCGCAATTCAAAATTCTGAAAATCTTGGGTTTGCAAAGGCGAATAATATTGGGATCAAACAGGCACGGGGACGCTACATCCTTTTGCTCAATCCTGACATGCGTTTGTCAAAAGACACCTTGACACGCATGGTCGAGTGGATGGACAATAACAAGCAGGCGGCGATCGCCGGGTGCAAACTTATCGGACAAAATGGAGAAATTGTTCCCCAGGTACGTCGATTTCCCGCAATCAAAGATCAGTTGGCGATTTTGCTGAAAATTCCGCATCTGTTTCCACGGGTACTCGATGACTATCTCGCCACTGATTTCAACTATGAATCAAGGACGCGCGCTGATTCAATCCGCGGATCGTTCTTCATGATTCGGCGTGAACTCATAGAAAAAATCGGCGGGCTTGATGAGCGCTATTTCATCTGGTTTGAAGAGGTTGATTATTGCAAGCAAGCTGCTACAGCAGGTGTTGAAGTGTGGTACACCAACGCGGCAACGTGCACAGATTATGTGGGACGTAGTTTTTCACTCGTCGGCGGATACGCGAAACAAAAATATTTTACAGACAGCATGGTGAAATATTTCGCAAAATGGCATCCGCGCGCGGCGTGGATTTTTCGCTTGCTGCAGCCACTCGCACTCGCCGGCGCGCGACTCAAAGAAAAAATAAAATTATGATTCCGGTCATCATCCAATTAGTCACGTGGAACGGCGAAAAATATATTCCACATTTGTTCCAGTCACTGCGCGCGCAGAGCTTCACTGACTGGGAACTGTTAATTATCGATAACGGATCATCAGATCGCACCGTCCACTTGATCAAGCAGGAGCTTGCAACCATGAAGCAACCGTACACGCTGATTGAAAAAGAAAAAAATATTGGTTTCGCACCCGGCCACAATGAGCTGTTCCGCTCAAGCATCGCACGCGCTCACTACATTTTGCTCCTCAATCAAGATATGTGCCTCAATGAACACTTCATCGATAAACTTTTTTATTTTTTTGAAGCGCATCCAGATGCGGGATCAATCAGTGGGCGCCTCATGAAATGGGCATTTCCGGAAAAAACAAACATCATTGATTCGCTTGGGCTGCAGGCGTTTAAAAACCACCGCGTCGTTGACATGAATGGCGCGGAAGTATGGCGCAACATTGACGACGATGTCGAAGCGATTGAGGTGTTTGGGGTGTCCGGCGCGTTGCCGATGTATCGAGCCACTGCATTACGCGACGTAATTTTTAATGATGAAGTGTTTGATGAAGATTTTTTTTCGTACAAAGAAGATGTTGATTTGGCGTGGCGATTGCGTGAAGCCGGATGGTTTTCATTTTCGGTACTCGATGCCGTCACCTATCATGATCGTTCGGCCTCCGGTCCAACTAATTTGAGCGATACAGCCGCCGCAGAAAATCGCGCAAAAAAATCTGCACTCGCCAACTATTATTCGTACCGCAATCATCTGATGATGCTCATCAAAAATTATCGTGGCGAGGGCGGCATTCGTGCGCTCTCTGCGACCGTGTGGTATGAAAGCAAAAAAGCCGGCTACCTGCTCCTCTTTGCAACGCGCACATTTGTCAGCTGCTGGCGCGATGTGCTACGGTTGCTCCCGACCATGCTCCGCAAGCGCGGCTACATCGAGCGACACTTACGCGTGACGCGGCGCGAACTTGACGCATGGTTTGTGTAACGTATGGTTGATGTTGCGGTCGTGATCCTCAATTTTAAAATGCGCGCGCTTGTTGAAACGTGTCTCGAGACATTGTTTCAGGATATTGCGCAGTCTGGTTTGACCGTTGGTGTCGTGGTGACTGATAATAAATCCGAGGATGGGTTGCTCGCGTGGATCCATCAAAATTATCCGGCGGTCAAAACAATTGAAACCGAAGGCAACATTGGGTTTGCGCGCGGGGTGAATCCGGGCATTCGTTCGATCGAAGCGCGGTACTATTTTATTTTGAACCCTGACACGCAATTTACTGAACCAAACACGATTCAGCGGCTGTACGATTGGATGCAGACCCACTCAAAAGTCGGCGTTGCTGCGCCGCGATTGCTGAATGGCGATGGATCGCTGCAATACACCATTCATCGATTTCCATCACTTTCGGTACAGCTCATCCGTCGGTCACCGCTGTCAAAATATCGATTTTTTAAATCGCGTGTTGATCGTTTTTTGCTGAAGGACGTTGACCGCTCCGAGCCGCGACCCGTTGATTGGGCGCAAGGCTCTGCACTATTTATTCGCAAAGAAGCACTTGACGACGTCGGGTTGCTTGACGAACGGTATTGGATGTATTTCGAAGATACGGATTGGTGCCGCCGCTTTTGGCAACGCGGATGGCTCATCTATTTTTTGCCACACATCGCACTCATTCATTTTCACGGGCGCGGGAGCGCGAAAGTGCCAGGCATGATTCTACCTTTGTTTAAAAATCGTCTCGCGCGCGAGCATCTGAAAAGTTGGGCAAAATATTTTTGGAAATGGCGCGCTGCCGGTCGCTTAAAAATTATATGAAAAAAATTGCGATCGTGTATCTGTCATTTCATTGCGAGCCGTATATCGACGATGTGGTAAAGGCGATGGAAACTGTTGATTACCCAAAAGAGGCGCTTGAATTTTTGATTGTTGATAATCCGCACCCGCAACATGGGCCGAGCGTGGCCTATTTGGAGCAACACGTCATGCCAAAATCTGGCGTCTCGCTTCCGCACGTCACGATTCTTGCGCAATCAGAAAATTTGGGATTTGCCGGCGGTAATAATGTTGGCGTGCAATGGGCGATTGAGCATGGGTATGATTTTGTTTTCTTTTTAAACAACGACGCCTATCCAACACGCAACACGTTCAGCGCGCTCGTCGCCGCATTTGAAACAGATCCGAAAATTGCGATTGCGCAGTCGTTACTCATGCTCCATCCGGAGCGCGAATTGATTAACACGAGTGGGAACGTCATTCATTTTTGTGGATTTGGGTACTGCCGTGATTATCGCGTGCCGCTCAGCGAGCGCACGTTTGCCGCGGTCGAAGATGTGCCGTACGCATCTGGCGCCGCTTTCATGATTCCGACCGTGCTCTGCAAACAGTTCGGCGGTTGGGACAATGATTTTTTTCTGTACCATGAAGATATGGAGTGGTCGCTCCGTTTGAAATCACTCGGCTATCGAGTCGTGATGGTTCGCGATTCAGTTGTGCATCACGCATACGAATTCGCGCGATCAATCACTAAGTTTTATTGGATGGAACGAAATCGCTTTGGTGTTTTATACATGTTTCTGAAATTGCCAACGCTTGTGCTCATTGCGCCCGCGGTGCTTGCATACGAATTCGGAACCTATTTGTTTGCACTGAAGGGCGGTTGGGTGAGTGAGAAACACAAGCTGTACAAATATTGGTTCAATCCAAAAAATTGGTCGCTGTGGCACGACAAACGTGTGGCAATTCAGCGCCGACGATCTGTCAGTGACGCAGCGCTCACTCGTGATTGGGTGGGGTATGTGAAATTTCAAGAAGCGCGCGTTGAAAATCCGATTTTGCGGTATGTCGCAAACCCGGTGATGACCGTCTACTGGTGGCTTGTCAAACGAATCCTTTTTTGGTAAGGTTGGCGCGAGAAATCATCACACCTATGAAAGCTCTGATTGCCGCTGGTGGCAACGCGCGCCGGTTGCGCCCTATCACCTACACGATCAACAAACACCTGATTCCGCTTGCGAACAAGCCGATGATTTTTTTTGCAATCGAGCACATTGTTGAAGCAGGCATTCAAGAAATTTTTATTAACATCAATCCGGGGGAAAAAGAATTGCAACAGTATGTGGGTGACGGCGGGCGGTGGGGCGCGCGCATCACCTATGTTGAACAGACCGGCGGACCAAAAGGCGTGGCGCACATCATCAAAAACGCGGAGCACTTCATGCGAGGGGAGCCATTTTTGTTTCACTTGGGCGACAACATTGTGCTCGGCGATTTACGCCGTTTTGCGCAGCGGTTTGCTGAAGAAAATTTGGATGCGCTGTTTGCATTTGCACGCGTGCCAGATCCGCAGCGGTTCGGCGTACCCGTCATCGAGCACGGGAAATTAGTGCGCATTGAAGAAAAACCAGCGGTGCCAAAAACAGATTTGGCGCAAACGGGAATTTATTTTTACAATGATACGGTGTTTGAAGCGGTCAATTCGATTGAACCGAGCAGTCGTGGAGAATATGAAATTTCTGATGCAAACACGTTTTTAATTCAGGCTGGTCGGCGCGTGGGTTGGGAAGAGATCACGGGTTGGTGGAAAGACACGGGAAAGCCGGAAGATTTGCTTGAAGGGAATCAGCTGTTGCTCAACGAAGTGTTGAGCAAAGAGGCGATCAACAACGGCATGATTGGGCCGAACGTCAAAATTCAGGGGCGTGTGCAGATCGGAAAAAACACAAAGGTGTGGGACAATGTTCTGATTCGTGGGCCGGTGTCAATTGGCGAAAATGCCATGATTAAAAATAGTTACATCGGACCCTACACTTCGATTGGAAATAATTGCGTGATCGACAACACCGAAATTGAACACTCGGTCATCATGGATTACGCCGAAGTGCGCGCTGGCACGCGCATTGTTGATTCGATCATTGGAAAAAACGCGATCATCGAAAGCTCAAAAAATTCGTTGCCGCTTGGCCATAAATTGGTGATCGGTGATAATTCGCAAGTTGAGGTTTAAGATTGACGTTTAATAGAGTGCGCGTTCAAAAATTTTCGTGCGTCCGTCGATGCGCGTCGTGAATCGAGCAGATTTTTTTTCTTCATCAACCGTGACGTTTGATAACTCCATACCTGTCGTAAGCACCAGCGGAATGTGGTGCGAGTCCGTAACGTTAAACGCAACGAGTTCATCGGCGAGCGCCACTAACACGAGTGTCGTATCATGAACGGGTATCACCGTTGCGATTGGCTTGCTGAATCGATAGATCAACGACGCTTTTTTTTCGCGAGTCTCATACTGCCACAGCTCAAATGTTGAAAGTGCGATGATTGCCGGCGAACCAGTATCTTCTGTGGTCACCGCAGCGTGACCGGGGAGTGTTGCCTCAATGTGATCAGGTGTATTCCATGATCGAAATTGTATTTCGCCAGTATCAAGCCGCGCGAGTGCGACCGTTGATTCGGTAACTGCGGCGATGCTCCACGCGCCTGCGCCGAGGTCGCGCGTGATTGGCGTCATGCCGCGTATGACCCGCGTGCCGGTCGTGCCGCCACCAGAAATCCAGACGCGGTCGCCGTTCAACATTGGTTCTGATTTTTTTTCCGGCATCCCCTCAGTTGCCGTGCTTGTTGCAACAAAAACCGGCGTCGAATCTCGAACCAATTGAATGCTATTTACGAACGTTGTTTCGTGCGGTTCGATACGGATGACACGGTCATAAGAAAGATATCCATCAGCGCGAATGCGAACGTGATGCGTTCCGGGAAACAATGCACGCGCGCGCGTGGGCGATGACGCGCCAACCGTAATTCCATCAATGAGAACATCTGCATTCGTTGGTTTGAACGATGCGTGAACATTTCCCGTTCCCGAGATGGTGAACGGAGAAAATTTAATGCGGTAGCCATTTGCAAATAAAAGGAGCCACGTCGCTGCAAAAAAATAGAGGACAACCAGTGACCGAAAGACGATTTTTCTTGTTTTATGGCGTAACAGCAACATGGGGTTGAACAGATGGTCGCCGTAGTGTACACTAGATACCAATTGCACTCAAGTATGGCACACTTTCGAATTAACGGACAACAGCCGCTCGATGGCGAAATCAGCGTGAATGGCGCAAAAAATGCGGCGTTAAAATTTATCGCTGCATCGCTTATGTTTGACGGACCGGTAACGCTCACCAACGTACCGAACATTGAAGACGTTCGTCGCATGTTGTCGATCATCGCGGAGCTCGGCGCCACGGTCGCGTATGAACCGGAAAAAAATTATGTGCGCATTGATCCGTGCACGGTCACCAATTTTGAAATCACGGAAGAAATGGCTAAAAAAATTCGCACATCAATCATGCTCGTCGGTCCGCTACTGTGGCGTTTTGGGAAGGCCTGCATTGGGTATCCGGGTGGGTGCGTGATTGGGCGGCGGCCAATTGATCTTTATCTCAAAGGGTATCAGCGCTTTGGCGCGGAATTGCGCGTGGATGGAGACACATTTGAATTTGTGGCACCCGAACTGCACGGCATGACATTTATTTTTCCAGTCATTAGCGTTGTTGCAACCGAAACATTCATGCTCATGGCATCGCGCGTGAGCGGAACGACGGTGTTAAAAAATGCCGCGCAAGAACCAGAAGTTGTGGCGCTCGCTGAATTTTTAAATTCCTGCGGCGCGAATATTCGTGGTGCCGGTACGCCGACCATCACGATTGACGGCGTCAGCGCGCTGCAGACCGGATCCGTTGCCATGATTCCTGATCGCATCGAAGCTGGCACGTTTGTGATCCTCGGCGCACTCACGCGCAGTCGTATTCGGGTGACGAATTGCATTCCTGAGCAC
>MFQD01000039.1:1057-2698 GCA_001782975.1 Candidatus Magasanikbacteria bacterium RIFCSPHIGHO2_02_FULL_50_9b | reverse complement strand
CAGCACCACGCATGAATATCCCGGTTTTGTCACTGATTTACAAGCACCGTTTTCCGTGTTACTGACGCAAGCGAGCGGCTCATCACTCGTGCACGAAACGATTTTTGAGGGGCGGCTTTTTTACACCGACTTGCTAAATCGCATGGGAGCTGAAATAATTCTGTGTGATCCACATCGCGCGTTGATTGAAGGGCCGCGTGAATTGGTCGGACGAAAATTGGAAAGCCCGGACATCCGCGCTGGCATCGCCATGGTGCTCGCCGGATTGGTTGCGCGGGGAGTCACCATTATTAATAACATCGGGCAGATCGATCGTGGATATGAAAACATCGACGCTCGTCTCCGTTCTTTAGGAGCTGATATCACTCGCGTGAACGACTAGTATGTCCTCACCAGAAATAGTTCCGGTAACGCCAGCAGAACGCTCAAAATTTACGATGCGTCGGTACACCTGCTCAATGCTCGTCGTCATCATTTTTGTGTGCGGTGTATTTATTGGCCGCACCACGGTTGACGATGGCAATGCAAAGAGTGTTAAGAAAGCAGCATCGGCAATTAAGAACAAGGAAGCGCGCTCCACAGCTCAGCGCAACATTGATTTTCAACAATTTTGGAGCGTGTGGTCAAAAATTCAGGAAAAATATGTAAAGCGTCCGGCGGATGAGCAGCAACTTTTTTATGGCGCGATTTCCGGACTCGTTGCGTCGCTCGGTGATCCGTACTCTGTGTATTTTACGCCTGAGATCGCAAAACAATTTCAAGAAGAACTGGACGGATCATTTTCAGGAATCGGTGCCGAGGTTGGCATGAAAGAAAATCGTGTGGTCATTATCGCCCCGCTGGCTGACAGTCCGGCAGAAGCCGCTGGCGTTTCGTCCGGCGATTACATCGTTGAGATTGATGGAAAGTTGACGACTGGGTTGAGCGTCGAGCAGGCGGTGAAACAAATTCGCGGACCGCAAGGCACAAATGTGGTGTTAACGGTTGAGCGCGAAGGAAAACAAGAGTTGATTAAAATTACGATTACCCGTCGAAAAATAGAACTGAAAAGTGTGACGCACCAGTTGATGCCGGACAATACGCTGCTCATCACTATCACCAGTTTCAATGAGCAAACAATGGGACAGTTGAACGCTGCAATCGCAACGGCGCAATCAAAAAAAGTGAAGGGTATTATTGTTGATCTGCGCAACAATCCGGGCGGTTACTTTGAAACGTCGATTGCAGTCGCAAGCGAGTGGTTGGCTGCGCGCGAGGCGGTTGTTGCAGAACGTGAAGGTGCCGATGCGACACGTCGCGAATTTTACACCACGGGCGCACATCGATTGCGCGGCATCAAAACAGTGGTGCTCATCAACAATGGATCGGCAAGTGCGTCTGAAATTGTTGCGGGTGCATTGCAAGATCATGGCGTTGCAACCGTGATTGGCACAAAATCATTTGGCAAGGGATCAGTGCAGGAATACGAAGAGCTGCCGGACGGTTCTGCGCTCAAATTGACGATTGCACTGTGGTACACCCCGAAAGATCGTTCGATCAATGAGCAGGGAATTCAGCCTGACATTGTGATTGAGGAAAAAAAGGCGGGCGAACAACCAGAGGACGCGGCAGCGATTATTGCTGCCCGAAAAGATCTGAGCA
>MFQD01000039.1:0-992 GCA_001782975.1 Candidatus Magasanikbacteria bacterium RIFCSPHIGHO2_02_FULL_50_9b | reverse complement strand
CAGGGGCGTACCATTGGATTTCCGACAATCAACATTGCATATGAAGGCGAGCTGCGCGCACCAGCGGGTGTGCATGCAGCACGAGTGACACTTGCTGATGGTGTGCTGAATGGCGCAGCAGTTGTTGGCGGCGATTTTGTGGAAAGCGTTGCCCCGAAATTAGAGGTATATCTACTCGGCGACACGAAGCGTGAGCGCTACGGAGAGCTGGCGCGGGTAGAACTGCTCCAGCAGGTGAGTGAATTGCAGAAAATTGTAGATGTTGATGTGCTACGACAAAAAATTATCGCTGATGTGGCAGCAGTCGAAAAATATTTTAGCTGAAAAGAAATATGTTTACCGGCATTATCACCGACGTCGGCACGATTGCCACGCTTACACAGCGTGACGGTTGGTTGCGTTTGCGTGTTCATGCGCCTGAAACGGCGCGGCGCGTGAGCGCGGGTTCAAGTGTGGCGGTGAATGGCGTCTGTTTAACGGTGAATGAAATCAGTGCGGGTGCGATGGATTTTTCTATTCTTCCACAAACAGTTGCGGTCACTCATATTGGCTCGTGGCAGGTTGGCGAACGAGTTAATCTTGAGTGTTCGTTGCGTGTTGGCGATGAATTGAGCGGACATTTTGTGTATGGTCACGTCGATGGCGTCGCGCGGGTGATTGACGTGCGGCGCGAGGAGGAATCAGTGCGCATCAGATTTTCACTCGCTCCAGAATTGATGCAATTCACCGCGTCAAAAGGAGCCATTGCAATTGACGGAACGAGCCTGACGATCGCTGAGCGCGGCGCTGATTGGATTGAAGTTACACTCGTCGAATATACACTGGAGCACACAAATTTCTTGGATCGAAAAATTGACGATACGGTTCACATTGAATGCGACATGATTTTAAAATTTATTGATAAAAAAAATAATCCGTAGCTCTTTGAGGGTCGTCTCGGAGGCGAGCGAGCTTGGTGTTTTGTGCGACCGCACAAAACGAGCGAGCCGAGA
>MFQD01000038.1:65100-76844 GCA_001782975.1 Candidatus Magasanikbacteria bacterium RIFCSPHIGHO2_02_FULL_50_9b | reverse complement strand
TGCAATTCAGTGCGCTCCTCGTCGGTTGGTTTCCCTTTTGACCGTGATTTTAAGCCGTGCCGAAGCTCGTCAACATGAGACTGGAGCGTGCGAACCTCCGCATCACACCGCAACAACGCATCAACATCAACGCTCGCCTTGCGCGAGACGACTGATTCACGGACACGATCAGTTTGGTTTCGCAAAATGTTACTGTCGATCATACAGTGGTTTTTGTAAGCGCCTTTTTTAAATCGCGCAGGATTATCTTGTTATTGTCGATCACATTCATTCCGAGCGCTGCTTCTATCCGCGTCCATGCAATAGCCTGCACTTCGCGACAACTCGGCTTTGGTTGCTGTTGCTCGTTCGCACGGTGTGCAATATATGCCATCAATACAACCTGAATGTGCGGCCGATCCGGATGAAACCATGAATAAATGTTCAGAATTCGATCAACGATAATATCAATTCCCACCTCTTCCCTCGCCTCGCGGACAGCGGTTGCAGCAGGCTGTTCCCCAAATTCAACCTTACCACCGGGAAATTCCCAGCGCTCGTGCATGCCGCGATTTTTTGGATCATGCCGCTGTGCAAGCAAAACGTGGCCGTGCTGATCAACAACAAGTGAAAGTGCAACAAAAATTTGGCGTCTCACGTGTCGAGCTACTGGCATAATACTGCTTTAATACGCGAGGTTGAGTGCCGCGCTCGATTAAACGCCCTCAATCGTATGACGCGTGGTGGATTTTTTTGCTGCTCACACCATTTTTGCAGGGCAGAAATACCATACACCTGATCATGACCCAGCGCAATGATATCGGGTCTGTGTTGTCGAACAACGACAAGAATGTCATTTTTTTTGCCGGCAATTGCGCGCGTGACTGATTTGAGGCCATCCAGCACCGCAATGCGTTCGCGCTGCGTGTGAACCGGCATGGCGCCGCTCAGTGCCGCTCGTCGATCATCACGTGAGACAACGACAAGTAATTCGTCGCCGAGTGCGCGCGCTGCAGCCAGAAACTTTACATGCCCGGGATGTATGATATCAAACGTTCCAAAACACATGACGCTGCGTTTTGTTTTCATACCGCAACGAGCTGTATCAAGGCAGCAAGTGACATTTTTGAGAGTGTCACATTTGCCGCAACATCAGAGCCGCAAATCAGCATTTTTTTGCTGTGATGCAAGTACCATTCTGCGTGCGGTTCAAGCGCGTGCGCTCGTTGAAACGCGTCTGAAAAATCAGCGGGTGATTCAGGAACAGCTCTGATAGAACGAAATTTGTTTTTTGGATTCAACACAATTGCGATCTGAATTCCCTCTCGGCTGGCTCGTCGTAGCACGGTTTTCGCACTTGCTTCTGTTTGCACGGCAACGGCTCGTCCGACGCGTGTTTTAACCAACTGCATTTTTTTCCAATCACGCTCGAGCAAATGTTTTTCCAACAGACACTCAAACACACCGTCAAGATACGCGGCTCCCGCAGTAAGAATTGCCGCTGATTTCATCCCCGTCCGCGGCATAAACGCGTTTGCTGTTGAAAAGGAAAATTCGCTGTGCAGTTGCGTGATGTGTTTCCCATGATCATCGTCATTCACAAACGCGACCAGCTCTGCAAGCGCCGCGCGCTCAATTGTTGCCAATTTAATTTTTTTTTCACCAACCAAAAATGTATACACGAGCGTTGTTGCGGATTCGTCCAGATTACCCTTGTGCTCATCAAATTTTCCACGACCCACGCCAATATACATGATCGTCGAATCACGATCCGTGGCTTTGACACTCCCGCCATGCGGATTTGTAGCGACATATTTGACGGTGCACCGATTCCACCGCGGCAAAAAACGACGCACCATCCAAATACAAACAACCTCATCGAGGTGCGGATTGAGATGTGTGACGATTGTCGGCATATTACTCTTTTGAGACAGGGCGCAGTGTCGGAAACAAAATTGACTCTTTCAAATTAGGCGAATTCGTGATGAATGCTACCAAGCGATCGATACCAATGCCAACGCCTGACGTTGGAGGCATCCCGTGCTCGAGCGACCGTACAAAATCTTCATCCATCCACTGCGCTTCTTCGGAACCGGCATCGCGCAGCGATTGCTGCTCAGCAAACCGACGTCGTTGTTCAACGGGGTCGTTCAGTTCATGGTAATACGCATTCACAATTTCCGCCCCATTCACCACGAGCTGAACGGACGCGCTCTTGGCTGGATCGCTGACGAGCGCCTTGGTGAGTGGCTTCAATTCAATTGGATAATCAAACACCCATGTTGGTTGCACCAACTGCGGACGCGCCGTTTTTTTAAACAACTGATCATAACATTCGCCCACGCCGACACACCCTTCGAAATCAATCGCAATCCCCTGTGCTGCGACTGCTGACGCGAGCTGCTCGCGTGTATGATGTTCGTCAATATCAATGCCGCACGCGTCGATGATCACCTCACGAAAAGTTTTTCGCGGCCACGGCGAATCAAAGTTCAATACCATTTCGCCAAATGGAATTTGTAGCGAATGAAACGCTGTGCCGATCATATGCGTCACGAGATTTTCAAGAAACATTACAAACTCATCCTTGTGCGCATATGCCCAGTACAACTCCATCATGGTGAATTCCGGATTGTGCGCATAGTCAATTCCTTCGTTGCGAAAGCAGCGTCCGATTTCGTACACTTTTTCGAAACCGCCCACCACCAATCGTTTTAAATACAGCTCTGGCGCAATTCGCAAAAAGAAATCAGTGTCCAGCGCATTGTGGTGCGTCACAAAGGGACGCGCACTCGCACCACCCGGAATGGGCTGGAGCATCGGCGTTTCAACTTCGAGAAAGTCCGCCGCATCCAAAAATTGCCGCATCGCTGAAATCATTTTAGATCGAATGATGAACCGATCGCGTACCTCTGCATTTGACAGCAAATCAAGCTCACGTTGGCGATACCGAATTTCGATGTCCTGTAACCCGTGCCACTTTTCAGGAAGTGGACGCAACGCCTTGCTCAGCAGACGCATCTGGGTGACCTCAACGGTTTTCTCCCCCACTTTCGTCATGATCAGTGTGCCGGTCACTTCGATAAAATCGCCGACATCAAATAAATTTTTTATTGTGGCGTATGAATCCTCACCAATCACATCTCTACGCAGGTGCAGTTGAATGCGGCCTGAACGGTCAGCCACATCGGCAAATGCAGATCCGCCATGCCAACGCGCGCTGGTTAACCGACCATCGACAATAACAACGGCTGTCGCTGTTTGGAGCGCGTCAAATTGAGCGATCAAATCAGACACCAGATGTGTGCGATGCACTTCATCTGAATAGGCGTCAATACCGCGCGATTGCAGCTCGCGCAATTTCTCGAGCCGTACCTCCTCTTCCGACCGATGTCCAACCGTTTCATCCATACTATTTGATCTCAAGAATTTTGTAGTTCGTTGTTTTGATCGGCGTCACCACCTCGACGTCGTCACCGACTTTACGACCCAAAAATGCCTCACCGATCGGTGATTCATTTGAAATGAGCCCGGCGCTCGGATCTGCCTCGTTGGAGCCAACAATGGTGTAGGTTCGCGGTGCGCCATTCGTTTCGACGACAATGGTTGAGCCGATATGCACTGTTTCGGCTCCGGCGACCGGTTCGCTGATGACGACCGCGTTAGACAATAGCTGATCGAGTTCAGCAACGCGTCCGTGCGCAAATGCCATACGCTCCTTTGCGTCTGAATATTCCGCATTTTCAGACAGATCGCCATTTTGTTTTGCGTCATCAATTTGCTGCGCTATTTTCGGAATTGTTGTGAATTTTAACTGGCGTAATTCATCCTTGAGTTCTTGGAGCCGTGCTGCAGAAACATATTTTTGAGCATTCATAGGTGCCGTGATAGGTGGCGTCAATTATAAATAAATGTGGCAGAATCGTCAATAAAAAAACGCGCCCTGCCGCACTGTCAAGGTGAAGCTGATGGCGCGGTTTTGTTCCACAGTGTTTCAAATTGCTCGAGCGCAAGGCACTCATCCAGTGAAAACTTTCCGACGCGAGTGCGCATGAGATCAGCCGTGTACGCACCGCAGCCGAGCAACTCTCCGACATCGCGACAGAGCGAACGAATGTATACGCCCGAATGACAGCGCACTCGAATTTTTGCAACAGGCCACTCGTATTCCAACAATTCAATATTGTCGATGATCACCGATCGAGATGCCAGTGCAATTGGCGTTCCGGCACGCGCCAATTTGTAGGCCGGCTTACCGGCGATTTTGAGCGCGCTATAGATCGGCGGGGTTTGCTGAATCGTGCCGACAAATTTTTTTAAAACATTTTTTATATCGCTGGGCGAAGGAATTTTCGCAGCAGCGATTTGTGTCTTCTCCCCTTCTTCATCATCGGTCGTACTCGTTACGCCAAATTGAATCGATGCAACATATTCTTTTTCATCAAGATCGCTGCCCCACAACAATTTCGTTGCGCTGCGTCCGATGCCAACAACCAAAACGCCGCTCGCGAGCGGATCGAGTGTGCCCGCATGGCCAACTTTTTTAATGCCGGTGATTCGTTTGATGCGAGTGAGGATAGCATTTGACGATGGACCGACTGGCTTATGAATTGCAATGATTGAACCGAGGCCGACTTCAATCATGTCTCGATTTTTTGTCATGCGCTCGATTGCTTCGCAACACAGCCATACTGACTAGAATCACCACAATCGTGATGACCACCGCGTACAAAAATTTTGCCTGTACTCCATTTTGCGGAAGCGGATAGATGTAATCAATAAGCGATCGGATCGCTTCGTTCCACGCGAGACCAGCTACGATGCCAAAACCGGCGAGAATGTAAGTGCTCACCTGCTTCGTCACTTCAGCGCGAAATTTATCAGATTCTGTGCGGAGCGTTTGCATTTTCTCATCCATCATACCTCATTTTTTGGCGAACCGCTGCATGCATTCAGTGATGACCTGCTGCGCGTGCGCTTTATCCTCCCACCCACCGATCGAGCATGATTTTTTTTCAAGCGTTTTGTACGTTTCAAAAAAATGCGCGATCTCGAGTTTGAGATGCTCGTTGACGTCGCTGATGTCTGCAATGTGTTTAAATCGAGGATCAGCTTTTGCAACGGCGATAATTTTTTCATCCTGTCCTTTGTCATCGCTCATCATGAGCACACCAACCGGTCGTACGTCGAGTGCGCATCCCGGGAACAGCGGATTGCTTGTCAGCACCATAACATCGAGGGTGTCTCCATCACCACCGAGCGTCTGAGGAAAAAAACCATAATCAAGCGGATAAAACATTGGGCTAAACAAAACGCGATCAAGCTTGATCACCTGCAATTCCGGATCAAATTCGTATTTATTCTGGCTGCCGCGTGGAATTTCGATGACAGCCGTGCACAATTCTGGCGATTTTTCGCCGATTTTTAACTCATGAAGCATAGAAAAATAATTAGTGTGTGTCGACCATGTTAACAAATGACCGAACGATTGTCCAGCCTGAATTTATTTTGCAAGCCATGCTTCAAATGCGTCGAACGTGTAGGCACGACCAAGAAAATTATTGATGAGCGCTGCGGCGTCGCTCGATCCACCGGGCTCCAAAATGTGTTGGCGATACGCACGCGCCGCCGCTTCATTCAACAAGCCATCAGCTTCAAATTTTGTGAATAGATCCTTGGCGATAACGAGTGACCATAGATAGGTGTAGTAGATCGCGCTGTATCCGTCCAGATGACCAAAACTACATTCCATGTGCGTGTCGTCCTCAAACGGAAATTGGTTGTACTGATTTTGTAATTCAATTGCGCGCGTATGAATTTCAAATCCGTGTGGATCAGATGCGTATAGTTCGAGTGAAAGCGCAGCGAACTGCAATTGGCGCGTCGTAAACAGACCCTTGCCGAATTCCTCTGCCGCTCGCAGCTGCGCGACGAGTGCCGCCGGAATCGACTCGCCCGTTTCTGCGTGATGCGCAAATCGAGCGAGCACATTCGCATCCCACGCCCACTCTTCAAACAGTTGCGACGGTGCTTCAACAAAATCCCATTCGGTTGCAACACCAGAAAAATATGCGAACTCCGTGTTCCCGCCCAAAATATGATGCATCAGGTGGCCGAATTCGTGAAAAAAAGTCGTCACTTGGTCATGATCCATCAGTGCAGGAATTTGCTTCTGTGGATCTGTAAAATTACACACCAGTACGCCTTCTGGTAGCTGAACTGCACGTACACCACTTTGCAAATGAAATTGTGCAGCATGTTTATATTTATTTTCGCGGGGATGCATGTCCAAATAGATGCGGCCAATGGTTGCGGTGCCACGATTGACGTTAAAAACTTCGACTGACTCGTGCCACGTTGCAGTGGTGACTGGAACAAATTGTATTTCATACAGCTCTCCAGCCAACGCTAACAGCCCGTCGCGCACGCGGTCATAGACAAAATAGGGTCGCACTGCCTGCGAATCAAATTCAAATTTTTCAGCACGCAATTTTTCTTTGAGATACGGCGATTCCCATTCTGCAACTGTCGACGCTTGAGGGGATGTCCGGCGCTTGTATGCCAGCAACTCATCATACTCAACAGCGGCGCGATTTTTTGCAGCAGTGTTAATGCGCTCAATAAACTGTGCGACAGCGGCCGCGTTCTGAATCATTTTATCCTCAGTCACATATACAGCCCACGACGAATATCCAAGCAGCTGTGCCAGCGCAAAACGTTTTTCGAGTAGTGATCGCAATACAGATTCATTTTTTGGAAATGCGCGCGTGTTAAATTTGATAAACAGTTCACGGCGAGCCGCGGCATGGTCGGCGTACAACATGAATGGCCGAAAATCTGGGTAATCAGTGGAGATCGAAATAACTCCGTGTTCATTCGGCTGATGAGCGGCGACGAAATCTGGTGGCAACCCCGCGAGACCGTCGGCGTTGTTTACACTGATGCTGCGCACATCCTCACGAATATTTTTTTCAAATTGTTGACCCAACTCTGTCAGCTCATTTTTCAGACTGGTGATTTTTTCGCGTGTCGCGTCGTCTTTGTCCACGCCAGCACGTCTGAAATCGCGTAGCATTCGTACTTGCAAACGCTGCTCCAGCGGGTTTAATCCAGCCGCATCAATCGTCGCAATCAATTCAAACAATTTTTTGTCCAGCGAGATTTTGGTCAGCAACTGATTTGCCAGTTGTTCAGATTTTTCTGCTTCAGTGCGCATCGCATCATCAGGCCACACGTTTGAAAATAAACTTGCCGGCGCACTCACCTGCTCGATCACGCGCAGAAGATCATCATATGCGCGCAACACGCGACGATCTGAATTCATTTCTCGAATTTGTTCGAAGCGTGTGTGCGCATCACGAAGCAGCTCGCTCACGCGTGTTTCGAAATAGTTCGCTGTGTCTGGAATGTGATAAAAATTCATACCTGTCGTCAAGGTTAAACTCCTCAATAATGCGATATCCCTTCCCCGGAATTTGGGGCGACTCGTATAATATCACACTCGTGACCGGAAAATGCCATTTGACCGGAACACACAATTTTTTAATACCGAGCGTGCGGAATAACAGACGGCTGAATCTTGAAATCGTGACATGTGGGCGGAGCGGACGTTCATCAGCGTGGTTGAGGCAGCGATGCAGAGCCATTTTAATTGCCTGTAATTTTTCGCTCGGATGCCCTTCTGCCCAGATTAAGCGCGGCTTGCGTGGATCTGGTGCAAGCGTAATTTTGTGGAGATCAATTGAAAATGGACGTCGCCCGGCAAGTGCCTGACGCATACGGACTAAAACGCCGTGGATGTTGATTTCATTCCACGGCGGGATGATGGTGATGTGGAGGTCATGGTCGCGAATCCACCGAACGGGCATGTGCGCAAACCCGGCGCGCCAAATGGCGATTGGTTGCTGTATCTCTTTCGGTATTTTGATGCCGACAAAGATTCTTTGCATATAATTATTGTAGCACAATTAGAAGCTGTGCTATACTTGAATCAATAATTTATCCACACTATGCTCTTTGCACACAATCTTCATTCCGTGCGCGTCGGTTACGCGTTTGCGCTTTTATTCGCTGGTCTCCACCTCATGTGGGCGCTCGCCGTCGCCATTGTTCCTGAATTTGTTCAGGCGATTGTGGACATGCACATCCGACTTCACTTCCTGAATGTCGGCGTTTTGGTGCAGCCATTCGAAATTGGGCTCGCGGTTGGTTTGGTGCTGTCAGCTGCAGTCGGCGGTTTTGTATTCGGCTGGCTGCTCGCGACCATTGTCAATTTTTTGAAAGGCGTGTAACGCTGCACGATAAAAAAACGCCCGACTATTCGTTGGGCGATTTTTTTATTCCTTACTTTATTTTATTTTGCCGCCTTCTTTTTTGCTTTCTTTGGTTTCGAGGCTGCCTCATCGTCACTTTCAATCACCGGTTCGATCGTCACTTGTGGCGACACCAGTTTCATGATGCGGTCAAGTTTACTATTGATCATGTCGAGCTGCACCTTGAATTGATCAACTGAGGGTGGCACGAATTTCTGTGGTGCTGGCGCTGATGGTGCGAATGATGGCCGATCAAACTGCTGAGGTGAGCGCGAAAAATTACCGCGCTCTGGCCGTTCGTCGCGCTGAAAGCAGTTGTTACAAAACACTGGCTTCGTTCCGTTTGGACGAAACGGCACCTGGCACTCGTTGCCGCATTGAGCGCACGTTGTCGTATGCATGGTGCGTTCGCCGCGGTCGTCACCGCCACGTTCAAAACCACCGCCTCGGTTACCACCAAATCCACCGCCACCACGCCCGCCAAATTGGGGCTTCTTGCCGCTGTATGGGCGAGGACCCCTGTCACCGCCAGATTTATTAAAAAATGCCATAGAATTCGCTTATTTGAATTTACACGTTGATGAAGTTGGTACCATAACACGGATAGTGAAAAAAAACAAGGGCGTATGCAATTATCGTCATTTAGACTGTTGGATCATGACGTGGCACGTTCGAGCAATTCCATATCGTGGTCAATCGTTAAAATTCCCAAGTCAAGGCAACGAGTGATCTCGCGACGTGCGGCAACTCGGTCCGGATGGTATGACGATTCCATCATGTCATCAAACCGTTCTGCAATTTGTGAACGAATTTTTGCCTGCAGTTCCCCAGACAGCATTTTAAAAACTGGCGGGCGCGCATGGATGATGTCTATGGCCGTTGCCAGGGCCTGATATGTTTTTGACTTTTTTCTATCATCATAAATGTCGCGGATACGCATCGCTCGGTATGTATCATGCAACTGTTGCTCGCGTGCCGTACGAGGCGTCAAAACACCTGTAAAATATCCGTCAAGGAATTGGAGTTTGCGTTCGCGAGGAGACGCCTCATAATCCCGCCACGCCTGTTCAACACGTGCCTCAAGTGTCTTTTGACGTTCAGCTGTCCGCTGTGCGCGACGCTCATCTTTAAACTTTGTTAGTCGTGCGTCAGTAAGTGCAATTGTGTCGGCGATATCGGACGCTAATTCAGTATTGCCCGATGAAATTGCTGACTCAATCAACTGATTGCAATATAAAATGAGGCGCTCGGGGGCCAGATCCACAATTTTTTCTGCGATCGCGTTATATCTGTCCAGATTGTCATCAGTAAGATCGTCAGGACTCCACATACCGTAATCTGCATCCATCGGTATGATCCCCTCAGCTCGTGCACAGAGGAACAACAGCCCGCGACTGCTTTCTGACTGTTCTCGCTGGCATCGTCGGATGGCGTAAAGTGTTTCAGAGGGTATTTCTGCAGATAGGTGTTCGCCGACTGACATAGGATGCGAACATTATACATGAAAGCTTTCATTCAGAAAAATTATCTGACCATCAACTAAAATTTTTTCCACATCCACAAAAATATCAATGTGGTATCTCCCCTTGCGTCGGTGCAGCCCGGGCTTTGCGTATATTGCATGCTTCTCGCCGAGAGAAAGGTGCACTCCTTTTTGGCGTTCGAACGCGGTGATGTCAGATACGAGCGCGTGTTTGCCCATGGCTGGGTTCAAGCCCAGTCCCAATTCGCGCACAAGCACTTCTTCATCTGCTTTAATTAAATCAATGATGTGCGTGAACTCCGGCGGCGCGTCCGAGCCGGCCTCTAGAATTCCCTTTGTGATTTCAACGCGGAACGGCGTGACAATTCGCACACGGTGGTCGTCGCCCGCAAATCCAAACACCAGTGCTGCGCCGTTCACCTGCGTCAAATCTTTTGCTTCGGTGAACACTTCGCCGATCGGAAATGAGCCGCCCACATTTTTCATGCCCGTGTAGTCGCCGATGTTTAATTTTGTTGGCTCCATGCCGCCGGTGTATGTGAGACGCGTGCCCGCGCATTCCACAATAATTTCGTTCGCTGCGTCTAACTTATTTTTTAGCGCGTGGCCGAGTGGGCGGTAATACGGCGGATCATATTCCAGCGCGCGGATGTAGCGTTCAAATTGTTCTTCAGGCAAACGTGACAAATGCAAATGTTCAATAGTTTTAAGTCCGCGTTTGAACATTTCAATGCGCAGGCGAAATTCATTGAGGCGAAAATTAGTTGATTGCACGAGAATTACGGCGTCGCCTGCGGTGAGAGAATTTATACGCGCTAAAATTTCTTCTGGCGTTTCTGTTCTAAATTCTAAAAAATCTGCGCCCGGTAGTGCAGCGCGGTAGCCATCAGTGATGATTTTTGTAAGCGGTGCTTCAGTATCAAAAATTACGAGTGCGTGTTCAGTGGGCTGCAAACAAATTGCATCGCGGATGTTTGCAAGTAGATTTTGGGCCGCGAGATTGATCAGCGATTTCATTGAATTTGTTTGAGTCGTGCCGCCAGCACCTTTTTCAGCGGCTTCAAGTCTGTCTTAATTGTTTTCCATAGCACACCGACCATGAAATATCATTCATTTCGTTGGTTGAGCTTTTCGGTAATCGTGCTGCAATTTCGCCAATGATAGCCGGTCTACGAGCGATTGAATCCTGCTTCTCTTGATCACGTAATAATTTTACGCGAGTCATCTTTTTTGAGTAAATCTCAATCAAATCAATGCTTTCAATCATGTCCCGTATCAAATCCTCCTCCATCTGTTTCATAGTATGCGTTGTAAATCCGGTGTTATTAATTTTCGTAAACGATCGGTAAGCTGACCGGGTGTCAAAATATCAACATCGCGGCCAAATGTTTCAGTGAGTTCCCGCTCAAGAGCGACGACTGTAGGTAGCGACGGCGTTTTTTTAAATTCAACCAATAAATCAATGTCGCTATTTTTTTTTGCATCGCCGCGCGCCACCGAGCCAAATAGAAAAGCGCGTGCTGCACCAAATTTTTTCAACACAGGAAAACTGTTCTTTTTAATTACGTTGATTGATGTGCTGTTCATGAGTAAAGTGTAGCAAAACGATGTTAAAAAAACAAGCCGAAAAAAATGGCCTCGGGCACCGCGGAAAGCGCAGCACTCGAGGCAGTTTGCAGAGGCATGAGGTTCAGCGCGGCCGTTCGCTCCGCACATCGAGGACGGGCCGTTGAACGCGATGTCTACTGCTACGTCAATTGACCACGCTCGCCAATCCTGAAGAAAACGGGTGACCCGTCAGGCGAAAGCAGCTCGTCTGCTCCCAGCAACTCGTACAATTCCTCAAGCGTGTCCGCGTGCGGCAGTTCGTGCGGCTTCCAGCGCTGACGGTATGCCACATGATGGTTCGCATAACCGCACGCCACGAGCTCGATGGGCATGGTGTTGCTCAACATCGCGGAGCACGCACG
>MFQD01000038.1:50293-65084 GCA_001782975.1 Candidatus Magasanikbacteria bacterium RIFCSPHIGHO2_02_FULL_50_9b | reverse complement strand
GCGTGAACTGCTTGTGCCTGATCGCGAATAGCTCGGTTACAGTCGCCGCATCGAATCCGTGTTCTTTTCGAAAGGAAAAATCCGGACTCTGACTAACCGGAATATAGTAGACCCTGCACCCGTTCTCGTTGTTGCGAAGCGGCGCATTTCCGACGCTGCAGCCATCGCCAAACCGATAGTGATTGACCCGGTGTGCATAGCCCTCGTCAATGAGCGCAATGTCGCATGGCGTCTCCATCTGTGCACACAGCTTCTCTGCTTCCGCAAGAGTAAACCTGACGTAGATCTCAGCCGTATCATCGAGCTCCTCACGGAGGATACGCTTGAGAACAGTGCCGACATCAAACGATACCACGACCATGATGCGCAATTTGTTGCTGTTCATTATTCTCCTCCTGACGATCCGTTGGTGTGAAAGAACTTGGTGACAAGCTTATCCTTTATGATGGATATTGTCAAGCCACCTTATCTCAACATTCTGGTCGCTCCGCAGCGGAGTTTTCGCCAGCGCTCCGGGCACTTTTTTATTTTCACCGATGCCCGCACCCTTCCCAACAGCACGGCCGCCGCATGCCGCCAGAGAGTTTTGAGATTGCTTTTTCGATACGGATATTCCGCGTTTCTGCTTTTTTGCCAGACGTCACCCAACAGATCCACTCGTTGCGGGCGAGTGGGGTGATGTCCCGCCATGTTGCGTGCGCGCGTGGGGAGGATGTAAGTGCTTTTTGGAGATCTGATGGGAGGACGTGGACAGCGCCGATTGAAATATCTTTTTTAGCCATGAAGTTATTTTCCAGCCACAGGAGCCGTAATAATCAACGGATTAAAATTCGTGTCGCGATCATAGTGATCCTCACCTTCTGCTATTTTAAGTTTCGCTACAACCCAATATGTCAGTGGTGTGAAAATGGTTTCAACCGCAACTTTGATGAGCCAGCCGGAAATGATTGAGCTAATCAAAAGATTGTTTGGCAGAACCGCATATAACGCAATAGTGTAAAACAAAGCCGTGTTTGCAAATTCACCAACAGCTGTTGATCCAATAGTGCGCGCCCACAGATGTTTACCTTTTGACCACACTTTCATCTTTGCGAGCACATAATCATTCAGAATGCCGCCAACCCACACCGCAATCCAACCACCAAGCAAGATGCGTGGAATGGAACCGAGTACACGGCTGTATGCAGCGTTTGCATCAAACCCAACAGCTGGTGGCAAATAAACCGCAACTTGATACAGGACGCCGGCAATAACTGATGCCAGAAGTACTGTCCACACAACGCTGCGCGCCCGCGCAAAACCATATACTTCGGTGAGCAGATCAGCAAAAATGTAAGTGATTGGAAAAAATAAAACAGTGACCGAAACTGGAATGCCCCACAATGAAATTATTTTGCCCGCAGTGATGTCCGAAACTAGTTGCATGGTAATGTACAGGGCGGTGATGAGAGTGAGGTATTTGTAGGGTTTCATAGTAAAAATTTGCATCAATTATAGCACAACTACGGCACAGGAAGGAAGCTCCGAGGGCGAGATTCGCTTCGCGCGCCACGCATTTGGCGCGCTCAGCCACGGGGTTTGCACGGTGCGTCCTACGCACGCTCGGACGCGTGCAAACCCTTCAAATATCGCCTGCAAAAAACAAATTAAAATCCTCACCGCAAGGGTGAGGATTTTAATTTGGCTCCGAGGCAGGGATTCGAACCCTGGACCAATGAGTTAACAGCTCACTGCTCTACCGCTGAGCTACCTCGGAATGCTGCGATAATATATCAAATTCCGGGATAGACTGTCAACGATATGTGCCTAAATAACGCCGGCACGAAACTCTAAATGATTGATCCGTGCACGCTGATTGACCAATAATTTCTCTATCCGATCTAGGCGTTCGCCATGTCGATCGAAGCAATAAAAAATCGCTTCAAATTTGGCGTCGTGAATCTCCTGTTTTTTAATAACTTGCTCAAGCTTGACTTCTATTCTGTCAAATCTATTCTCAAAACCATCGATCTTCTCGAGTTTCTCAAGTTTCTCGAGCACATAGGCCTCAAACGGCGTCTGCGGCTCTGGCCGTAGCACTGCTGAAATTCCCTCCAACATAGACTAAAAAATTACTGAGTTATAGTCGGAGTATATCAAACCAAGGTACACTGTCAAACGCCCCCATTTTTTGGTTTCGACAGATCAATATTCGTATATTTTTTGACCAGCGTTCGAATGACTAAACCAAAGCCAAGGAGCTCGAGCCCAAGATACAACAGCACGAGTCCCGGAATGATCGGTACCACTAATCCAACGAGACCACCAATGATCAGCAGCACGCCAGCGACCAATTTTAACACCGCCTTTGCGCGCTCGGAGATCATAGAAATGTGTAGTAGTCGCGCAATTTTTCAATGTCAGGCATGTTCTGAATTTTTTCAAGTGCTTTCGCTTCGATTTGACGAATGCGCTCGCGCGTCACATCAAATTCTTTGCCCACTTCTTCGAGTGTGTGTGACACACCGTCGATTAAACCAAAACGCATCTCAAGAATTTTTTGTTCGCGTGGTTGTAAATCACGAATCGAACTGTGTACATAATCGCGGAGCAGTTGCAACGCGCTCGCGCGATCCGGCGAAATATTTTTGACATCTTCAATGAAGTCTCCGAGCTGCGAATCATCGTCATCATCACCCACACTTGTTTCAAGCGAAACAGTTTCTTGAGAAATTTTAATGATGTGTCGCACTTTTTCAACATCCTCGCCCATTTCGGCGGCAATTTCTTCTGGCGTTGGATCACGTCCCAAATCTTGAAGCAATCGGCGCTCAATTTGTTGAAACCGATTAATCGTCTCCACCATATGCACCGGAATGCGAATCGTGCGCGACTGATCTGCAAGCGCGCGGGTGATCGCCTGCCGAATCCACCATGTTGCGTACGTTGAAAATTTGTAGCCGCGTTTATACTCAAATTTTTTGACCGCGCGAAACAAACCGATATTCCCTTCTTGAATCAAATCAAGCAATGACAATTGTTTGCCGACAAATTTTTTCGCTATTGAAACCACCAAGCGCAGATTCGCTTCAATGAGTGCGCGTTCCGCATCCTTGTCCCCCCGATCTTTCCGTTTCGCCAACGAAATTTCCTCTTCCGCAGTCAGCAACGGAATTTTTCCGATTTCACGCAGATACATCTGAATCGAATCGCTTGTCAATTCCATCGGATCAATCGTAATTTTCGTTTTTTTCTCCGGAATGTTGGTGTGAAACTTCCCAAGGATTTCTCGCTGCGATTCACGCTGACCGAGTAATCCCTCTTTCATCTCAACAACGGTGATTGACGCGCGGTCCAGTTTTGTCAAAAATTCCTCGTACATTTCCATGTACTGCTCAACGTACGGAAAGGTAAACAAGACTTCAGTTTCGGTGACGAACCCACGTTTGCGCCCTTTTGACACCAAATCCTCAAGCCGTTCAGGCGAAGGTGGCGTCAAATTAATCACCTCGTCAGGTTGATGAATTTTTTGTGGCACAACGACACTCGGTTTCTTGTGCTGCGGGCGTATCGCAATCTGTTTTTGCGGCGCGCGCCGAATGACGTGGTTCACTTTTTTTGCAACCACCGGCTTTTTTGCTTTTTTGACGACCACTGGCGCACGTTTGCGTACGACAATTTTCGCCTTTTTCGCCGGCGCTTTTTTATGCTTCACTTTTTTATGCATACACTACGATATGAGCTTTTGATAACGCTCGAGCAATTCGCTGACACGAGGTGTATTTCCAGCAGATTCTGCCTGCTGGATCTCGCGAATCAGGCTATCACGTTGTTCTGTTAAATAAATTTCGCGCAACCGTTTCGTCAGTATGCGCAGTTCAGTTTGCCGTTCGGCAGGTCCGAGGTCGCTGTATACAGCGGAGAGCAATAGCTCGAGAGTGGAGTCCTTAACCGGAGCGGTCATCAATGTGGTGCGCGTCTGCGGCGCTGTTGGCAAAGTATAACCGGTGCGCCACGCTTTGTAAAGTGCTGCGTGCGTTGTATCCGAAAATTGAGAGGGGTCAATCAAAGCGCTCACTTCCTCAAGTAGTTGGAATTCCTCCTGCAACAACGCCATGATGCGCTCCTCGAGTAGTACGCGCATCTGTTGACCGCCGCGCTGTGTTGATTCCTCAGTTGCCACACGCATCGGAGCCGGCGTTGATAGTTTTGCCCGTTTTGTTAATTCAGCGAGCGCGTCAGACGAAACCCGCAACACCATTGACGCCTGCTGAATCCAGTGGTCACGTTCGATCGCACTTGGCAAGAGCGCAATGAACGAGACAATTTTTTGACTTAATTCGTGCTTGCGCCGCGCATCTTTTAAAATCACATTGCTCGATTCAGCAGGGACGAGCGACGACATCATGTGTTGCATAAACGGTTCTGCAGCAGCAACGGCCGCGTCCCACACTGCGCGATCTTTTTTGATGCATTCGTCCGCATCTTTTCCGGCGTCGTCAGGAATCTGAATTATTTTCACGACAAACCCTTCGGCGAGCGCCAGCGCGATTGATCGCTCTGAAGCGTGCTGTCCCGCTGCATCTTGATCAAAGGCCATTCGTAGTTCATCAGTGTAGCGCTTCAGCAATCGCAGTTGCTCGACGGTCAGCGCTGTTCCCGAACAGGCAACCACATTGGTCATGCCGATTTGATGACACGCGATCACATCCATCTGGCCCTCGACCAGAACCACGAACCCTTTTTCTTTGATCGCTGATTTTGCATAATGTAACGCATACATGACCGTGCCTTTGTGAAAGAGTGGCGTCTCTGGCGTATTCACATATTTACCGCCCGAATCTTTTGTCTCAACTAAAATTCGTCCGGTGAATCCAATGACGCGACCGTGCGTATCGCTGATTGGAAACATGATGCGCCCACGAAACCGATCAAACGCGCGCGCGCGGCCCTCGGTTTTGACAATCGTCACACCTGCTTTTGCGCAATCATCCAACGCAAAATTTTTTTTCAATAAATATTGCGTCATCAGATCCCACGCCATGGGTGAGAAGCCGATTTGAAATTGCGTAATCATTGTGTCAGTGACGCCACGACGCGCAAGATACTCACGCGCACCCGAGGCACCGGCAACTTCACACAAAATTCGATGATAGACATTTGCCGTGGTTTGTAAAATATCAAGATAGCGTGTTTTTTCGTTGCGATTAATTTCACTGCGCTGCGATGTCGTTAATTCGATGCCGGCTTTTTCCGCAAGCAGTCGTAGCGCCTCACGAAAATCAATATTTTCAATACGCTGGACGAACGTAAAAATATCCCCACCCTCATTGCATCCGAAACAGTGCCAAATTTGTCGCTCCCGATTCACCATGAAGCTTGGCGATTTTTCATGGTGGAACGGGCATGCTGCTTTGAAATGCGACCCCGATTGCTTGAGCGTCAAATAATCGCGGACAACGTCCACGATATCAAGTCGTTGTTTGATTGCCTAAACATCATTTGTCATATGCACTGCTAGCGGTCGAGCGGCTTCCCTTTTTTATCAACCATGATCACCATTTTGCAATTAATCGCCGCACTGATACGCGCCAGTTCGTCGGCAAGCAGCGCTCCGCTGTATTCACCACTATGCGCTTTTGAACCCTCATACGTATGCGCCTTCTGATCAATGTGGATTGAGAGTGTTGTCACCGCGCCGTCGTTCACATACACATGAAATCGCGGAAAGTCGTTGCCGCTCACCCGTCGAACATAACTTTCATCGCCATCTCGATTCGCGTGCTTTGCATACCCGGCAGCGCGCATGAACACATGGGCGGGATGCGGGGGTTGTTCTTTAAAGGCTGCTTTCATATGAGCTCAGATATACCCACATACTAGCCGGATATTCACCGATGCGCAACTGCGGTATACTGGTGTGCATAATTGCTTGTATGCACGATGATCCACACGCACACGACGAAGCGATGTTCCAAGACGAGAAAGCGGCAAATTTAAGAACTGAAAATAAAATTTTGCAAAAAGATTTGGACACCGCAGTAGCCCGCACCAACAGCGCGCGTCGCGCCGCAGAACGCCGCGGGTCACTCGCCAGTTTATTCGCATCCGTCGCCACGCTTGCGGCTGGTATTGCCGTGTATAGCAGCGTACGCGCATCAAACATGACCGATGCGTATATTGCGGTCCTTGATCGATCACAGACTGATGAGATGTCAACTGAAACCGCGGGAGTCAATCCGGAGATTGAAGTTTTGAAACGGGGATGTACCGCTGAACGGGTGGCGTTATTGCGTCAACGGCTTGGAGATGCGTATATCGACATTCTCATCAAACCCGGATCGCGAACATTTTATGAGGACGAACATCACCATGATTCAATCGATACACCGGTTGAGATTACCAGCACGCATGATGAAATTTCGACTGATGAGATGCGGGAGTATCTCAATGGCTATCCCGCATCATGGCTACAGGGAAAAGTGTCAAAAATTAGATTTAATCGCGAGCTCTATGGCCCGCCGTCCAGCTACCTGAAGGGTGGAAAGACGCTTGGATTATTTTTCTCCCGCGAGGAAAAAATTGAGATTTTTGGATCTGTTGTGGATCGAAAAAATATGACTAAATTCGATCGGGTTGTTGCCCACGAAATCGCGCACGGCAATGATTGGCGCACGGATGACAATTTGACTGTTGACCAGCGCATCGAATTACTCGCCAAGGTTGCGTCACGCGTCCTGTCTGAGGATCGATTTCGTTCGGGTTATGTCGAGGCCATCGAAGTGGCAGGTGATCCGCAAACGCAATTCGCGCTGAAATGCACCGAATATTGGGCTGAAATTTCACGCGAATATTTCAACAGACCGCACTCGCTTTCGTACAAAGATTTTGTGATCGTCCATGATCATGTGCGCAAAACTGATCCACAGTTTGATATCGAACAAGGCAAACGTACCCGAGTTACTGCATTTAATACCTCGACGAAAATATGAAGTTTGTCGTTCTCAAAAACGATGTACAGCTTGGTGAACTCGTTTTTGTGAATGGCGTACACCATTTTAAAGGCGACGCGGCGTGCGCCACATTTATCGCGGACAGTGTGCGCGGTAAGATAAAAATTTTGAGTGATGAGTGGTTTGATGGCGATTCTGTGGTGACTGAGCGACCGATCAATCAGAGCAGCCACTTATTCCAATTTGCGCTGATGGATCACCTGCGCGACCATGGTTTTGTGCTGGAGCCGGTGCATGAATCGATTGAAAATCAATTTGCCGCGCTCCTCGCGCGATTTGATGGCGATGTGGCGCGCCAAACGCAACTCCGCGAGCGCTGGACGATCATGTCGCTGCTCGAAAAGACCTACTTGCTTGAACTGGTTGAACAGGATAGAATGTCAAAAAAATAACGTGTGATTGAAGTTGAAAAAAAGTTTCGGCCATCTCCAGATGAACTGGCGCGCTTGCTCACAGGCGCAGAATTAATTTCGCGCAAGGAAAATAATGATGTGTTTTTTGACACACTGGATTTTCAGTTGTCAAAAAAATGGTCGTGGCTGCGCGATCGCAATGGATCAATGGAGTTAAAGGTGGCGGTACATATGCCGCAGGATGGCGCGTTGTGTCAATCGTTCACTGAATATGAAGACGATGCGTTAATTCGCGCGCAGATCGGATTGCCCGCGTCGGATGTGCCCCTACGAAATCAACTGATTGCCGCCGGCTATCAACCATTTGCTGAATTACACACCGAGCGAACGCAATATCGCGACGGTATTTTTCACATTGATGTTGATCACACAACGGCGCACAACTTTGTGTATGATGTCGTTGAGATTGAGATCATGGTTGATGAAAATGGAGATATTCATGCAGCAGAGCGGGATATTATGGCGTTCGCCGAATCACGAGGATTGAAAACTGGACACGTTAATGGTAAGGTGCTCGAGTATATTGAGCAGAAGAACCCCGCGCAGTTTCAGGTGCTGGTTGAGACTGGCTATCAGCCCGAATCATAAAAATTAATTTCACTGCGGAGAGGTCGCATAGCGGTCGAGTGCACCGCCTTGGAAAGGCGGCGTGTCGCAAGGCACCAGGAGTTCGAATCTCCTCCTCTCCGCAGTGAAATTAATACGAGCGTATGAGTGATTTTCAGGTGCTTCTATACTACAAATACGTCTCCATCGACGAGCCTCACCAGCTTGCCGAACTTCAGAGAACGATCTGCAACCATCTCGGTCTCACCGGGCGCATTTTGATTGCTGAGGAAGGAATCAATGGTACCGTTGAAGGAACTATCACGTCGACTGAAGCATATGCTCGTGAATTACTGTCAGATTCACGTTTTAGCGACATCCACATCAAGCGTTCGGCTGGTACGGGCCATGCATTTAACAAACTCAAAATTAAAGTCCGACCTGAAATCGTTGGCACACATTTTCCTGCAGCAGTGAATCCTTCAGAGCAAACCTCACCGCATATTTCAGCCGAAGCACTGCATGAGCTGATACGGTCTGATCAAAAAATTCATATCATCGATATGCGCAATGACTATGAATTCAAAATTGGTTGTTTTAAAAATTCAATCTCACCGACATTAAAAAATTCGCGCGATCTCACCGCTGTGGTGCAACAATTGCAGCACCTTAAAAACGAAAAAATTGTCACGGTCTGCACCGGCGGCGTACGGTGCGAAAAAATGTCTGCCTATTTGCTACACGAGGGATTCACCGACGTGTCACAGCTCCACGGCGGCATTGTGACGTACATGGAGAAATATCCAAATCAGGATTTCAAAGGAAAACTCTATGTATTTGATAATCGTATCTCAATTGGATTTGAAACTGATTCGCCTGAACATGAAATCATCACGCAGTGCGAACACTGTGGCGCAAAATCTGATAATTATGTAAACTGCAGCGACACCGCATGCCATCGCCAGCAGATCATCTGTGAGGCGTGTGTGCATGGTGGAAACACCGTGTGCGTACACGGCTGTGAAATAAAACAAAAGGCTCATAACCATTAATTTATGCCAAAACCAAGCAACGGAGATTCAGTTAAAATTCATTACACCGGCCGCTTAACTGACGGAACGGAATTCGATTCGTCGCATGATCGTGCGCCGCTCGAATTTGTCGTTGGCTCTGGCCACGTCATTCCTGGATTTGAAAATGCGGTTCTTGATCTGGAGCCGGGTCAAACAGTGACCGTCACCATTCCTGCCGTTGATGCCTATGGCGTCAGGCGCGAGGAGCTGGTTGCAACGGTGTCACACGAACAATTTCCAAAAAATATTCCGCTGGAGAAAGACGTACAGATTCAAATTCCGACCCCAGACGGGCGCACCATGGTGGCGACGATCACCGCAATTGACGGCGACGCGATTACGCTCGACGCAAACCATCATCTTGCCGGAAAGGATCTGGTGTTTGATATCGAACTGGTCGAAATTGTGTAATGTTGTTTAACGGGGTGCGATCAATTTCTTGAACTCTTCCACCATTGGCACTTGTTCAGTTTCAACGCCATACCGCTCCCCGAGCCGCACACTTGACCAGTCAGCACGCATGAGGCTATTGAAAATTTTTTCCGCGCGTGTGGTGCCGGTCATTGCGACGGTGATGACGCCGATCCCGCGCGCCTCGTACATTTTTTGCGTTGCATCCATGCGCCGCAGATTATTCGGGTGATCGTCGTCATCTCGAAGCAGAATCACAAAAAATTGTTGCGATAACGCCCGCGTTGCATCCACCGCATCAAATCCAGTCATCTCGTTGTGATTTAATTCGGGAATTATATTCCAAAATGCCGGAATTTTCGCATTCTCATTGCACTTAATTTTCCAATTTTGCGCGATCGCCGCATTACGACGTGTTGCATAGATGATCGGCGTTTTGCCGTGAAGCTGTGCTGCCAGCTGCGTGCCCGCGGCATCGTGCGACTCCCACGCAAGCGCGGTAGATAATTTTTTGAGCTCCAAAATCGCTGCCGCATCCGCGGCAAAGTGTGCGAGCGCAACGCAGCCAAACCCAAGTGCAGCGCGCGGTTGCAAACCAAGGTTTGGAAATTGGATATACGGAATTCCGTCTGCTGAAGCGCGTTCAATTAATTTTCCCCCAACGGCCATTGCGCACATCGCAAATCCACGCGTCCGTGCCGCATCGTAGGATTCCAAAATTTCCTCGGTGTTCCCCGAATATGAACTCATGACATAGGTGCAGCGACGCGCCACCTCATCTACAAGATCCGGCAACCCATAGTCGCTGTGAATGGCGCGAATGTTAAGTGGACTGAGCAACGCATAGGTGTCGGCTGACAAATGCGACCCTCCCATGCCACAAACAACCAATTGCTGGTCGCGAATCAATTTTTCAGCATTGATGATCTGCGGCTCGAACGACAGTTGCATCGCAAAGGACTTCAGCGCCTCGATCATCATATTTTTCTTCGAAAAATTTTCCACTTCAATCCAATCGCAACGACCATAACGAACAGCAGAATCATCCCATATTGCGCAGGCGTTAATCCTGCGTATCGCGTGTCATCGACGCGCAAAAAATCAAGCGCAAATCGCGCCGGTGCATACAGCAATGGCACGAGCACCAGATAAAAACCACTGCGCGTGCTTCGTGGTAACAGCCACACCACGCAGCCGATCACAATCCACACCGCAGATTCAAGTAGCCCCAAATCCCATCGACCGCCGTCCGGATAGGCAACGCCAAACGCGCGTGTGGTCAGCATGCCCGGATGCATATGCGTCACATAGCAACCGAACCGGCCAATTGCCCACGCGATTGGCATCGTGCGAAATAAAACGTCTCCAACGGCACGCACGTCAAGTCGCCGACGCCACACAAAAATAATCGCCGTCGCCGTGCCAAACACCATGCCGCCCAGAGAAGACATCCCTCCATTCCATAGTTTTAATATTTCGACAGGATGCGCGAAATAAAATCCCGGGTCGTATAAAAAAACATGCGACAATCGCGCGCCAACAAATGCGGCGATCAAAACCCACACGGACAAATCAGCAATTGTGTCAAAGGAAACGCGGTAGCGCGGCGCTTCACGACGGGAGACCAACAACATGGCTGCGATGCCACACGCAATAAACAAACCCCACAGATACACGGTCAGGGGCCCAATCAAAATTGTCGTGTGTTCGAAATATGGCAGCATATCCTGAACGCAAAATTAAACGCCGAGCATGCGCAGCGCTTCCTCCGGAGAGTCAGCGAGCTGGTATAAATTCATATCTCGATCAGCAATGCAGTGCTCTTTTTCAAACTGATTTTCTTTAATAAACAACAGCAGTGGTTCCCAAAATTCCTTGCCGTACAAAATGATCGGAATCTTTTTAATCTTTCCGGTTTGAATGAGTGTCAACAATTCGAAACAGAGGTTGAGCGTTCCGTAGCCGCCCGGAAATAAAATAAATCCGCGCGATGGGGTGGTCAGCATCAACTTGCGCGTGAACGGAAAATAATAACTTTTACTTTTGGTGATGTACGGATTGATGTGCTCGCGCTTGTCAACCCACATGTCCATACCATATGATTGGCCACCCGCTTCATAGGCGCCCTTATTTGACGCTTCGGCAATCCCCTCGCCGCCGCCAGTGATGACGCCAATTTTTTTGTCCGCAAGCGCACGCCCAATTTCATATGCATCACTGTAATATTTGCTGTCGAGTTTCACGCGTGCAGTGCCGAGCACGGTCACGGCACCATCAACGTCGCGCAAAAATTCAAAACCCTCGACCAACTCTGCCATGATGCGAAACACGCGCCAATTAATCGCCTCATCCGAACAAAATTTGCTCGAATCCATTGAGCACACCTCTTCAATTGGTTTTGATTTTTTGACAATTTCAATTGCCTCGTCTGCAGAATCCACCACATGAATCGAGGATAAATCTTCTTCGGTGACCGCATGCACGCGCGCAAACACATTGCTGCGCAAAAAATAGAGCAACGGATCCCAATACGATTTTCCCACGAGCACGAGCGGTACACGCGTCAAATGTCCGCTGCGAATGTTATCCAAAACTTCAAATAGTTCGTCGAGTGACCCAAATCCACCGGGGAAAAAAACAAACGCTTGCGACGGTGTGGTGAGCAATACTTTGCGCGTTAAAAAATAGTAGCAGGCACGCGATTCTCGCACATACGCATTAATACGCTGCTCGTGTGGCAATTGAATATTAATTCCAATTGACATGCCGCCCGCCTCAAATGCACCCTTGTTTGCCGCTTCCATGATGCCCGGACCGCCGCCAGTGATCACATTGAATTTTTCTTTGGCAAGCAACGCGCCCATCCGCACCGCGTCCTGATAATATGGGCTATTGGGAAACGTGCGTGCCGATCCCATGACCGTGATTTGTCGATCAAATTTACTCAAAAATTGATACCCTTCCACAAACTCTGCCATAATACGAAATACTTGCCACGCGCTCCCGCGCAAATCAATGGCGCTCCCACGCTCGAGCGCGGAGGATTCAATCTGGTTTTGCGGTGTTGTCATAGAGCAGGGTGCGTGGTGTGCCACGAAGTGGCTAATTGATAGTGATGACCAAAACGAAGCGGTAATTCCTCCTTCAAACGAGGTCCCATTATTTGTAATCCAACGGGCATGCCGTCAACAAATCCGCACGGAACAGAAAGCGCACAAATTCCGGCAAGCGATGCCGGAACCACATACGCATCCTCAAGATACATTTGCAATGGATCGCTCGCGTTCGCTCCCAACTTGAACGCAATACCCGGCGCACTTGGACCCATGATCACGTCAACCTTGTTAAACGCCTCGTCAAAATCACGACGAATCAGCGTACGCACGCGCTGCGCCTTTAAATAGTACGCGTCATAGTATCCGTACGACAACGCAAACGTGCCGAGCATAATGCGCCGCTTTACCTCATCGGGGAATCCTTGCGTTCGCGAGGCCGTATAGGTGTGATATAAATCAGCAGCCTTTTGTCGCACGCCATAGCGAATACCATCGAGTCGTGCAAGGTTTGAGGAATCCTCACACGGTACCAGTATATAATATGTCGCGATCGCGTACGAGGTGTGCGGCAGTGAAATCGGCACTAACGACGCACCCAACTCTTCAAACGTGTGCAGTGCATTCTCAACAACAGCGCGGATCTGTGGCTGTAAATGCGCTGAAAAATATTCTTCAGGCACGCCAATTTTTAAACCGGCGACTGATTTTTGAATTTCAGTGCGATAGTCAGGCAACGCAGCGATCGCCGAGGTTGCGTCAAGCGGGTCATGACCGGCAATGTGTTGCAAAATAATAGCAATGTCTTCGGCAGTCTGCGCAATCGGTCCGATCGAATCGAGTGACGATGCCATAGGCATCGAGCCATAGCGTGAATTCCTGCCATAACTGACTTTTAATCCTGATACGCCACAAAAACTTGCGGGCGCGCGAACCGACCCGCCCGTGTCTTCGGCAATTGCAAACGAGCAGAGATCAGCAGCAACGGCTGCACCGGATCCACCTGACGAACCTCCCGGAACGCGCGACACATCCCACGGATTTTTCACCGCGCCGTACATGGAATGCTCGTTCGAACTGCCGTGTCCAAATGCGTCGCAGTTATGTTTTCCGATGACCAATGCACCGGCATTTTTCAATCGCGCAATGACCGTGCTGTCAAACGTTGGCTCAAAATTGTCGAGAATTGCCGCCGCGCCTGTTGCACGGATGCCGCTCGTGTCAATAACGTCCTTAACACCAAACGGAATGCCGGCAATGTTTGACAGCGATTCTCCCGCAACACGTTGTCGATCAATGTCAGCTGCCGCACTGCGTGCGCGATCAATGTCCGTCGTAATGTAGGCGTTCAGTTGCGGATTAATTTTGGTGATGCGATCTGAAAAATAATCAACAGCTTCAACAGCGCTCACTGCTCGTGTCGTTAATGCGTCGCTCCAGCTCGCCAGTGATGAATAGGAATTCATAGGCGACTATTCTTTGTAATCAGAAAACACCGGCGGCACAGACAGCAACTCGGCGCGAGACGCAGGAAACAGATCAATCAGCGCTGCACGCTGCTCGGGATTGATCGCTGAAGCTACATCCGGGCGCAAGTGAGCCAAATGATCAGTCAGATGCGTTGTTGGCTCAATAAGCGTCGTATCAAGTTGTTGCAGTCGCTCGACGTACGATAAAATTGATGACAATTCCGTCGAATAGTTTTCCTTCTCTTGTGCAGTCAAATCAAGGCGCGCGAGGCGTGCAATATGTTCAACATCGGTGACACTCAATTTCATACAGGATCATTTTAATTTCTTGAGTATGGCTAAAAACTCAGCTTCCGTCAACCGCGGTATGCCCAATTTTTTTGCCTGCTGTTCTTTTGAGCCGGCATCAGCACCGACCACAACGTGTGTCACATTTTTGCTGACTGTATCGCTCGTGCGTGCTCCGTATGCAACGACCATCTTGGCTGCTTCGCCACGCGACAGCGATTCAAGCGTACCCGTGAACACAAATGTTGTTCCGGCAAGCGGCCCACTTGCACGGATGGCTGGTTGTACGACCACACCGGCGTCACGCATGCGCTGAATTTGTTTTTGATGCGCGGTGTGACTCAGATAGTTTGCAATACTCTGTGCAACGACGTCACCAATCCCTCCAATGCTTTGGAGATCCTCGGGCGAGGCGCTTAAAAATTTGTCGAGTGATTCAAATTGCTGGGCGAGTCGCTGTGCCGACTCTTCGCCAACATGTCGAATGCCGAGCGCATAAATGAACGAGGCCAATGAAATTTTTTTTGCCGCCGCAATACGTGCGAT
>MFQD01000038.1:47846-50279 GCA_001782975.1 Candidatus Magasanikbacteria bacterium RIFCSPHIGHO2_02_FULL_50_9b | reverse complement strand
TTTTTTCACCCATTCCGTCAATTTCAAATCTGCCGCGTCCGACAAAATGCGTGACGAGTTCTTTTTGTGAACCCTCACACGCACTATTCGTGCAATACAGCGCAACTTCCCCCTCCGGCTTCACGGTTGCGGCGCCGCACACGGGACATTTTTTTGGCGCCGTTATTTTTTTTTCACTCCCGGTACGCAATGACACGAGCACCTGCTTCACTTTTGGAATAATATCACCCGCCTTTTCAATCACAACGGTGTCACCAATCCGCAACCCCAATCGCTCGATTTCATCCATATTGTGCAGCGTCGCATGGCTTACCGTTGTCCCCGCCACGAGCACCGGACGTAAATGCGCGACCGGTGTAATGACTTTGGTGCGCCCAACTTGCCACATAATTTTTTCAACGATCGTTGTCGCCTCTTCTGCCGGAAACTTAAGCGCTATTCCCCAGCGCGGCGCCTTGCCCGTATACCCAAGTGCATGCTGCTGCTGCCGATCATTCAATTTAATAACCAACCCGTCAACCCAATACGCAAGTTGTTTGTTCTGTCGCGCCTGCCATTTTTTCCACAGCGCCATGATTTCATCAACGGTCGTGCACACGCGCCACTCTGCGTTGACTTGTAGCCCCAATGAGTTGATCAGTTCGAGTTCTGCTTTTTGAGATGGTGGTTCTTCGAGTCCACTGGTGATGTACGAAATATCGTACAAGAATGCTTCAAGCTGGCGCGACGCAGCAATCGCTGCGTCAAGTTGACGCACGGCGCCGGCAGCTGCGTTGCGTGGATTTGCAAACAACGGCTCCCCGTTCGCTGCACGCTGAACATTCAATTCGTTAAACACCCGCGTCGGCATCCACACTTCGCCTTCGATCACGCATGACACCTGTTTCTTCAACGTCAGCGGCAGCGACTGAATCGTTTTAATATTTTCTGTCACGTCCTCGCCCACAACCCCATCGCCGCGCGTTGCCGCGGTTTTCAACACACCGCGCTCATACGTCAACACAATATGGATGCCGTCAATCTTCAGTTCAACGACATATTCAGGCTGCGCATTCGCACCAACGCGTTCGAGCAACAACTTGCGCACACGCGCATCAAACGCGCGAATGTCCTCTTCGTTAAATGCATCGTCAAATGACCATTGCGTCACGGCGTGCTTAATTTTTTTAAATGCGGTAAGTGGCGCGCCGCCAATGCGCCCCGTTGGGGAATTCGCATCATGAAACTGCGGATACGCACGTTCCAAATCACGAAGTTCATCCATGAGATGCGAATACACAACATCAGTCACCGTCGGATCGTTGATGACGTGATATTTATAGCGTAAATCCGCAATGGTGGTGCGCAATTTTTTGATGCGCGCTTCCGCGTCATGAACATGCATAGTGCAATCCTACACCGCCAGTGCCACTAGTTGCAATGCTGCCTGTGCGCCTAACGCAACAAACAGATAGAGTCCATACGATGACGCGCCCTTGAATGTTCGCACACCCCAACCCCACTGCAATAATCCGCCGAGAATTGCAAATAAATACGCGAGCGCAAACGTGATAAAGAGCGTTTGCCAACCGACGATAATCCCGATAAGAATGCCAAATAAAATGTCATGCGCATGCACCCACCGCCAGCGGCTGACAATGACCAAAAGTGACATAAAAAAACCGCCAAGAATTCCGGCAAAAACGCTGAATACAAAGGTGGTTAAATCGCTGAAAAAAAGTAAGCGGGCGAGCAATGCGCCGAGCGTTACCAAATAGGCGGCGAACGGAACTTCATCATAGACTAAATCAGAAATGGAGAGCACCAGCATACCGCCCACCGCAACCACAATGAGCGCTGCATTGATCCAGCCCAACGAAATTGGCACAGCCGTGAAGCCAAACACCGCGCCATACGAATAGATGAGCGCGAGCGCTCCCGCACACTCAGCGACGAGCGGCGCGATCGGCAGTTGTTGTTTGCACATGATGCACACACCGCGACGCACCACAAAACCAAAAATCGGCAAATACGTTGACCAGCCTTGAAACGTGAAACACTTCGGGCAGTGTTTTCGCCAGAGCATCGCGCGCGACACATGAAACCAATACGAAAATCTGTCTGCAACGGCTCCAACATACGCCCCCACGACTCCCAGAATAATGATCATTGTGAGCGATGACATAGCGTTAGTTAACTTTTAACCCACCGGGCGACACCTGAATCCGACCTTCGAGACCGTTGATTGCACCCTCGAGGCTGGCATCAATCGTGTATGTCGCGTATGGACTCACCGATGTGTAGACATACCCCTGCAGTTGTTCTGGTTGCGGCTCGGGTGGCAGCGGAATCGGATCAAGATAGACGCTTGAATTGCCACATGCACTGCGCGTGTCCGCAAATCCGGTTGGCGTTCCCGAACACATCACACTGTGTGTTGCGCTCCCCAGTTGC
>MFQD01000038.1:38990-47797 GCA_001782975.1 Candidatus Magasanikbacteria bacterium RIFCSPHIGHO2_02_FULL_50_9b | reverse complement strand
TGTCCAAATCTGATAATCGTTTTGCATCGCGCGCCCGTTCGCGCGCTGTGCCGAGCAAAATTGAACCGAGCAATACGAGAAGCCCAACTGCCGCAAGTACGATGAGCAACTCGAGTATGGTGAATCCATTTGGTGTGTGTCGTGATTTCATAGCATGTGTTTAATTCAAAATCATGCGTTCCGCGAGACCAATCGCCACGGCGAACCGCGTGCCAATGCGGTCAAGCACTGGCTTTAATCCAGGTGGAGACATGACGCGCGTCCACGGGTCGCCGGTGTATGTTCGAATTGAAAAATGCGATTCGATTTTTTTTGCAAGCGCCGGACACTGTGCCGCTCCACCTGATAAAATTATTTTGTCAGGCCGCGTCATGGTTCCCATTGCGCTGCGCCGCGCTGTTTCAAAAACAATTTCAATTTCCTTGATGATCGGCGAATGGATTGGTTGAAGCATTTCTTCAATTTTGGTGTCATTGCTCGCGTCGGTGTCTTCAAACAAATCGACTTTCATCTGCTCGACTTCATCAGGCGACTTGTTCCACGCGCGTCCGAGTATTTGGTTCACGGCATCCCCTCCCACTTCAATGACCACATCAACGAGCGGCACGGTTCGGATGACAAAAGTGAAGCTCGTGAATGATTTTCCCATGTCAATGATGAGCACAGGATTTGGATCGCTCCCGACGAGCGACCTGATTGACGCAAATGTTTCTGTTTCAATTGCTTGCAGTTTAAAACCGGCTTTGCTGAAAACTTCTGAGTACATCTGTATGACTTTGCGACGAGCCGCTGTCACAAACACTCGATCTGTTTTTTTGTATAATTCCGACTCACTCGGTAGTGGATCGATTTTACGCGTATCAAGCTGCGCTTCGGCCAGTGGAAATGGAAGAAGTTTTTCAATCTCGTGCGCAACTGTTGAAGAAAAATCTTTTGCACTCACCTGCGGTATGCTGATGATGGTGGCAAACACATCGCGCTGTGAGAGTGAAGCAACAGCTGCGGTTGACGCCGTCTTCGCACTCAGCGCAACTTGTTTGATCATCGCTGCTGTTGCGTCAATGGACGCCGCACGCTCCTCATCGGTTCGCGCCGCACGGAACGGGACGCGTTGATCTGAAAACCCATAGGTGAAAAGATATGGCCGCTTATTTTGAGCGCGGAGTTCGACGAGTTTGATTCCCCCAGACCCAAGATCGATTCCCACAAACTGCGATGGCTTTGATTCAAAAAATAACATAGGCGTTGCAACAGTATACCAGATTTTGAATTCTGGGGATAAGAGTGGTAAACTTGTGCAGAACTTATGTTGTCTGCTCACGCTCCTTCGGCAGCACACTTCTATGAAAAACCATTTGAATCAACTTTCGCTTTTCAACACCTTGACTCGTACAAAGGAAGTTTTTAAACCGCTGAAAAAAAAGACGGTGACGATGTACAACTGTGGGCCAACCGTCTACCACGATCAGCACATCGGAAATTTCAGAACGGCAATGACCGTTGATCTGTTGAAACGAACGCTGCTGCATTTCGGATATGCGGTGAAGCACATTACCAATATCACCGATGTCGGTCATTTGACGGATGACGTAGGCGGAACCGGCGAGGATCGAATGCAAATTGGCGCGCGACGTGAGGGGTTGACGGCACTGCAAGTCGCACGTAAATATGAAAAACTCTATCGAGCAGACATACAATCATTGAACAATATTCCGCCGTTCAAATGGACGCGCGCGACTGAACACATCGTGGAACAAATCGCGTTGGTGAAAAAACTTGAGCGGCTCGGTTTCACCTATCACACGAGCGATGGCATTTATTTTAATGTAAAAAAATGCAATACGTATGGTGCACTCGCGGGATTGGCGTCTGTTCGATTGCAGGCAGGCAAACGCGTTGCACTTGGTGATAAAAAAAATCCGCAGGATTTTGCGCTGTGGAAATTTGCCGCGCCCGGCGTTGCGCGCCAAATGGAATGGCAGTCGCCGTGGGGTGTTGGCTTTCCCGGTTGGCACATCGAGTGTTCGGCCATGGCAATGAAATATCTGGGCAGCACGATCGATATTCACCTGGGCGGCATTGATTTAATTCCTGTACATCACACGAATGAAATTGCGCAAGCAGAATCAGTCACCCACAAGCAATTTGTACGCTATTGGGTGCATGGTGCGTTCGTACTTGAGGGTGAGGAAAAAATGTCAAAATCAAAAGGCAATGTAAAAACAATGACGTGGATTCGCGAAAACAATTTTAGTCCGCTTGATTACCGCTACCTCACGCTACAAACACACTACCGAAAAGAGCTATCCGTCAGCGTAGAATCGTTGGCAGCGGCGCGCACCGCACACCAGCAGATTGTGACGTTTATTCTTTCAGCGCCGCGTCGTGGCGGAAAAATTATTACTGACAAGCTCAAAAAATTCGATGACGCGATTGCTGATGACCTTAATATGCCTCGTGCGATTGCTGTTTTGTGGGATGTGCTGAATGGTACATTCGAGCCTGCAGATAAACGTGCAACAATTTTAAAATTCGATGAAGTTTTTGGATTGAATCTTAGAAAAGAAAAACACGCTGTTGTCGCCGTGCCACCGATGGTTACGGCGCTCGTAAAAAAACGTGCCGCAGCAAGAGCCGAGAAGCAATGGGCGACGTCAGACGCGCTGCGTGAGGAAATAAAAAAATTAGGTTGGGATGTTTCTGATACGCCGAGCGGTCAAACGGTCGCACCTGTGCTATACTAGGCGTCTATGGCTGAGCCACAAACGTTTCAAGCAGAACAACTCCCTGTCGCGGAACGAGCGACAGAGCGTGTTGAATCTGCTGTTGCGGCATCTGCTGAATCTACCGAAGCGCGTCAAAAATCTCAGACAGTTGCTGCGCCGCTCCCCGCCCTGCCAACGTTCGCACCTGATGCAGCGCCTGTTGCAGACAACATTCAGAAAGAAGTTGAGCTGGTGCTGTCTGAAAATATCGCGGACATTTATAAACAACTCCCTGCAGATCGCAAACGAAAATTTAAGGAAACAGGAGAGTTGCTCGCGACACAAATTTCCGGAATGATCCGTGGTGGATTGCTCCAAATAAAAAAAATTTTGCGCATGATTCGTGAATGGCTTCTCATCATACCCGGTGTCAATAGATTTTTTCTTGAACAAGAAGCAAAAATTAAGGCTGACAAAATTCAGGGGTTGTACGAACGCCAACACGCACCCGCGGCGTGAACCAATTTTAAGAACGTATGCTCTTTCAACTCGCAATTGCGGATCCTTCAACAACTGGCCTCGTCGATTTCACCGGTAGCCTCACCGCAAACGGCGCGATCGCGGTTAGCATTTTAATTCCCGTCGCTGTTGGTGTTGGTTTCATCGTGTTGCTCTTTTTACTGCGTACCATACTGCGACATCGTTTTGAGCATCATGCCAGTTTTCAACAATCGGTGCTGCAAATCACCGTCCCGCGCGAACGCAAAGAGGACTCACAAAAAGGAATGGGTGGCGCTGAATCACACGCGATTCAAAAAATTCGCGAGGAAGTGGCAGTCATGGAAACGCTGTTTGCAAATATCGGTGGCTTGCGCGCGCAACGTGGTATCAAGGCATGGCTCTTCGGGCGTGATGACCATTTCAGTTTTGAAATTGTGGTGCACGGTGGTCTCATTTATTTTTATGTTGCCGTACCAAAAATCATGCAGGTGTTTATGGAGGAGCAAATCCATGCTCAGTTCCCCGCGGCAGTGATCGAAGAGGCAACTGACTACAACATTTTCACCCCAACTGGCGCCATACTTGCCGGGTATCTGACATTCAAGCGAAAAAATGCGTTCCCGATTAAGACGTATAAAAAAATTGATTCAGACCCACTGAGCGCCATCACCAATGCGCTCGCAAAAGTTGCCGCTCCTGATGGTGCGGCAATTCAACTCGTCGTACGCTCGGCGAAAAAACGATGGCGCAAGGAAGGCATTTGGCTTGCACGCGAAATTCAGCAAGGGGGAAAGTTTGAAAAACTGGCGATTCGGAGCGGGCTTGCGACATTTTTTCAGCGTCACATTGCGTTTAAAAAACATGCTGACCCGAAAAATCCAGTGTACCACCTGTCGCCTATGGAACAGGAGGTGGTAAAAGGTATTGAAGAAAAAGCGAGCCGAGCCGGACTTGATGTCAGCGTACGCGTCGTGGTGTGTGCGCAAGAAAAAATGCGCGCGCGACAAATGTTTGACCAAATTGCGGGCGCGTTTGCACAATTTAATTCATACCACTATGGCAACAGCTTTTCCGTTTCTGTGCCGTCTGGTCAAAAGCGCATCATCAAGGATTTTATCTATCGCGTGCTGCACGAGAGCCGCTCGGTGCTGTTGAATACCGAGGAGCTTGGATCTCTGTTCCACTTTCCACTTCCTTCAACCGACACACCGAACATCAAATGGCTCACCGCGCGCAAGGCACCGCCGCCAAACAACATTCCAAAAGAAGGAATTTTGCTCGGCTACAACGATTATCGTGGCATTCGCACTGATATTCGCATGTCGCGCGACGACCGAGCGCGCCACACCTACATTATCGGTAAATCTGGTGTGGGTAAATCCGTGTTTCTTGAAAATCTTGCGGCGCAGGACATTGCAAATGGCGATGGTATTTGCGTGATCGATCCGCATGGTGATTTGGTTGATGACGTGCTCGCGCACGTGCCAGCGTCGCGCGCGGACGACGTTATTTTATTTGATCCGGCTGACATTGCACGGCCACAGGGCTTGAATCTCATGGAATTTGATGAGCGCTATCCAGAGCAAAAAACATTCGTGATCAATGAGATGATCAAGATTTTTGACAAGCTGTATGATTTGCGCGCAACCGGTGGCCCGATGTTTGAACAGTACATGCGTAACTCTATGTTGCTGCTCATGGATGATCCTGAGTCAGGGTCGACATTGATGGAAATTCCAAAGCTGCTGGCTGATGAAGAATTTCGCCGCTATAAACTGTCAAAATGCAAAAATCCAGTGGCATATGATTTCTGGACCAAAGAAGCGCAGAAGGCTGGTGGCGAAGCGTCGCTGCAAAACATGGTTCCGTACATCACGTCAAAGCTCAACCAATTTGTGTCGAATGATTACATGCGGCCGATCATCGGACAACAACACAGCGCGTTCAATTTTCGTGAAGTGATGGACAAGAAAAAAATATTGCTCGTGCGGTTGTCAAAAGGAAAACTCGGCGACATGAACGCCTATTTGCTCGGCATGATTATCGTGGGTAAGATTTTAATGGCTGCCCTGTCTCGCACGGATTCAAATGAGCGCCCCGATTTTTATCTCTACATTGATGAATTTCAAAACTTCATTACTGATTCGATTGCGACGATTCTGTCTGAAGCGCGTAAGTATCGATTGAATTTGATCATCGCACATCAATATGTTGGTCAGCTCGTACAAAATAATGACACAAAAACGCGCGACGCAATTTTTGGTAACGTCGGCACGATGATTTCGTTTCGCATCGGCGCTGAGGACGGAGAATTTCTGCAAAAAGAATTTTCACCAACATTCACGAGCTATGATCTCATCAACATTGAGGCGTACACCGCATACGTTAAATTACTGATCAAGGGTACCGCGAGCAAACCGTTTAACATGAAAACAATCAAAGCAGAAGGCAGCAACAAGGAGCTTGCCGAGGCAATTCGACAACTCGCACGACTGAAGTGCGGTCGCGATCGTGCGTTGGTTGAAGAAGATATTCGATCACGAACCATGAACACATTCTGAGTGGGTTGCGGTTCTCGGCGAACGTGGTAAACTTGATCGGCTATGAGCCACACCCTGTATCGAAAATATCGTCCGCAACAGTTTGCTGACATCCACGGTCAAGTCGGAATTATCACAACGCTCAAAAACCAATTGGTGTCAGGACGCACGGCGCATGCGTATTTATTTGCCGGCACCCGCGGCACGGGTAAAACAACGACGGCACGCGTGCTTGCAAAGGCAGTGAATTGTCACACGCGCGCCGCAGGGATGTTTGAGCCGTGTGGACAGTGTCCGAGCTGCACTGACATCACTGCCGGACGTTCGATTGATGTGATTGAGCTTGATGCCGCAACGCACACAGGCGTTGACACCGTACGCGAAGAGATTATTGAAAATTCGCGTGTGCTTCCGACACGAGATCGGTGTAAAATTTTTATTATTGATGAAGTGCACATGTTGTCGACGTCCTCTTTCAACGCGCTGCTGAAATCGCTTGAAGAGCCGCCGGCACATGTCATCTATATTTTGGCAACAACAGAATTACACAAGATTCCGGCAACCGTTGCTTCGCGGTGCCAACGATTTATTTTTCAACCACTGGCGCTGTCAGTGATGCAAGAGAAGTTGCGCGCAATTGCAGCAGCAGAAAATGTGACTGTTGCGGATTCAGTGGTGCAAAAAATTCTTGCGGTATCAGGTGGTGCGATGCGTGATGCAGAATCATTGCTCGGACAACTGCTCGCGCTGCACGCGGACACGATCACGGATGAGGTTGCCGCTGCACTATTACCACCGAGCTCGTTCAGCGAAACAATTGAATTCATTAATCGGCTGCACGCATCTGATGCGGTCGCCTGTTTTACTCTTGTGGCAGAGCTGTTTGAATCAGGCACTGATCTCGTTGCGTTTCACGATGCGCTGTTACGCCGCGCACACGAACTGATGGTCTGCGGCGCCACCGGTGTGGTGCCGCGCTATTTGGGAATTTTTTCTGATGATGAAACGCAGCAGCTGCTTGGCGCGACGCGTGCGCTACCCGCTGCATGGCTCGGTCGGCTCATTGCTCAGCTGGTGGAAAAACGATCACTTTATAAAACAATCGCTTCGCCTTTTTTTCCACTGCATTTAGTCATTGCGACGACGATTGAGGCGGCACCTGCTCAACGTCCGCCAGAAACAAAGCAACAGACTCCCACTCCTGTCGCACCACCGCCGCGTGTCGAGCCGAATTCGGTCACAACTATTTCACGCGAAATCATTGAGCGGTTTTGGCCACAAGCAGTTCAGGCAATCGTTACCGAACAGCCGTCGCTCGGTATTGTGCTCGCTGCCACTGCAATTACTGACGTACGCGACAATCAGATTGTTTTGTCCGTTCGATTTCCCATGCATCGCGAGCGGTTGATTGACTTGAAGCTCAAAACTCGCATCGAGGCTCGCCTGTCTGAACTGTGCGGCGCGACGGTGACCTATGTTGCCGAATATGATCCTGACCTCATGTCTCACGATCCAAATGTTGCTGCAGCACTCGACACCTTTGGTGGTCGGGTTGTTGCGTAAATGATTTAAATTTGTTATAGTCTTGCCGCGTTCCGGGATCGTCTAATGGTAGGACTCATGCCTCTGGAGCATGCTATCTTGGTTCGAATCCAGGTCCCGGAGCCAAATTAAAATTCCCATCCATCGTGATGGGAATTTTAATTTGTTTACAGGAATCTGGATTCGAAGGGCATAAAGGAATTGCCGGTCGGCAATTCCGACTGCCCCGGATCGAATCCAGACTCAATGTAAAGTGTATGCTAAAATGTAGAGATGGAATTTCTAATTTTCTCCATCATTTTTCTTCTCCTCCTCTCCTACGCCTACGCTGCCCACAGCGCCGCGCCATGGGTTCCGTGCCGCGCCGACGATGTTCAGCGTATTATTGCACTGGCTCGCATCAAACCAAAACAAAAAATCTTTGAAATCGGGTGCGGTGATGGCCGTATTCTCTTTGCTGCCGCAAAGCGGGGGGCTCACGCTGCGGGCTGTGAAATATCACTCATCCCCTATCTCATCGCACAAGCCCGACTCTTGTTTGTGCGCAATAATAAACCGAAAATATCCTATAAAAATTTGTGGAATGTCTCGCTCGTCGACGCTGATCTCATCATTGTTTTTCTCACGCCGCGCATCATGGAAAAGCTACGCGCGAAATTAGAGCATGAACTCAAGCCCGGCGCGCGCGTACTCTGTTACGTTTTCCCGATGCATGCATGGCATGCACGACAAATCGATAAACCAGAACACCGATTCGGAATTTATCTCTATCAGCGATAACACCGCTACGCCAAAATTTTTTCCTTCTCGCCAACCATCGCGCACAAAATTTTCTCCAATTCACTTCGCTGCGTCACCTTCATCAGCTGTTCGCGCCACGGCTTCATCCCCTCAATGCCCTTGAAATAATATGACAGATGTTTTCGAAACGTAACAACGCCGTGCTCGCCATATTCGGCACAATGCAGTTGCAGGTGCTCCATCACAAATCGCACGCGCTGTTCAATCGTGATTTCTGTTTGGCGCGCGCCTGTCTCCGCAATTTCCTGAAACCAGCGATAGAACCACGGGCAGCCGAGCGCTCCGCGCGCAATCAAGACACCATCGCATCCGGAGACGCGTAACGCATCGAACACAGCTTCAGGTGTGTGAATATCGCCATTGCATAACACGGGAATCGAAACTTCGCGTCGCGCTCGTCCAATCATTTCCCAATCAGCAACGCCACTATAACCCGCTGCGCGGGTGCGACCATGAATGGTCACCAATTCAGCACCAGCATCTTCCAAACGTTTAATAAAGTCAAGGCAGTCAGTCTTCTCTGTCCACCCCAATCGAATTTTCACCGAAATCGGCGCCGCAACTGCGCGTTTCATTTCGCGCACAATCGCGCATGCGCGCTCCGGATCTTTCATCAAACAGGCGCCATTAAAATCTGACACGAGTTTGTACACTGGACAGCCCATGTTAATGTCAATGCCATCTGGCGCAAAATTTTTTTCAATAATTTCAGCAGCGC
>MFQD01000038.1:35174-38975 GCA_001782975.1 Candidatus Magasanikbacteria bacterium RIFCSPHIGHO2_02_FULL_50_9b | reverse complement strand
CCCGCACCAATGCCTCACTTGAAACCATTTCCCGAAACACTACCGGCCACCCCCACTGTTTTGCGATACGACAAAATGGCGAATCAGTCATATCCGCCATTGGGGACAGTGCAATGATCGGGCGCGGAAAATCCTTCCACGAAATCATATGGGTTCTGTTATAGCACAGAACCCGTCGAAATTCAACTATCCGTTATTCGCTGTCGTCGCCAGAACCCACGCTGTCTTTGTCGGATTCGCCGGCCAAGCCTTCTGCGTCGTCACCTGAAATATCAAAACCCTCAAGCTTATCATCGTCCTTAAATTCGCCGAGTTCATCGTCCAATTTATCTTCGAGATCGTCATTTTGTATGACCACCATAGTAGTATCGATAATGGTTAGATTTTGATAATAACAAAACAAACAGATTTTGAAAAGTTATTTATCCACATGCGACTACAAAAGTGCATATAACAATATCGAACCAACCAACAGTACGCAGGCCAACACGCCACCAATATTTGAAATAGCGCTATTCACCTGTATCCCCATTATTTTTTTATCATTGCCCGCAATCAAGAGGAGCATGATCGTGAACGGCGCGACGCAGCCATTGAGCACCGCAGTCCACAGCAACGCCTTCATCGGTGATACACCAAAAAAATTCACACACAAGCCCAGCAGCGTGCCGATGGCAATCACCGCATAAAATTCTGGTGCGCTGCGCCAACCGCGATACAAACCAGATTTCCATCCAAATAATTCACACACAGCGTAGGAGGCGGAACCAGCAAGAATAGGCACCGCAAGCAGACCAACGCCAATAATGCCAAGTGCAAACAAGACTCCGGCATACTCACCCGCGAGCGGCTGCAGTGCGCGAGCCGCGTCCGCAGCAGTATTAATTACCACCCCAGATCCAAACAGTGTTGCTGCCGTGGTCATAATGATAAAAAACATCACGACATTTGAAAAAATCATTCCAAAACTCACGTCAAATCGCATGTCTGCCATTTCGTGTTTCGTGACCCCGCGCCGCTGCGCAACTGTTTGCCGCCCGAGCGCAACCTCTTCCTCAACTTCCTCAGACGCCTGCCAAAAAAGTAGATATGGTGAGATAGTTGTTCCTAAAATTGCCGTGATCATCAGCATCGTGTCGCGATTAAACGTGATCGCGGGCAAAAAAGTCTCAAACAAAATTTCGCGCACCGGTAATTCAATATAAAATGAAACAGCGATATACGAAAGTAAACTCAGGGTGAGCCATTTCAAATACCTCACATAAAATTTATAACGCACAAAAACTTGCAACAGCGCACAACAAATCGTCAGTGCGATTGCAACAGCACCAAATCGCAATCGTCCATCAAGCATCGTGATTGCATCTGCCATTGCTCCAATATCCGCGCCAATATTAATGCTGTTGGCGAAAAAAAGCAGAAGCACTGATAGATGAACGAGCGGCACAGGAATTTTATTTTTAACTGAGGCGATAAGACCACGACCCGTCACCAACCCAACGCGCGCAGACATTTCTTGCACGGCGATCATGAGCGGAATGGTCACCCACGACATCCATAACAAACCAAATCCAAACGCGGCTCCGCTCGCGGCATACGTGGCGACACCCGATGGATCGTCGTCAGAAGAACCGGTAATGAACCCCGGACCTAATCGCTGCCAAAATTTTTTGAGCGCGTGAATCGCGCGCATTGGTGCCATAAAAAATTACGCCGTTAATACCCAAAAAAAATTGTGACCTGAATCAGCATCAGTCTCAACAAAATCGCGTGTCACTGGATACAGATCAACAACTGTCCAGTGAGTTTCTGCAAAAATTGCGCGCAGTTCATCGACCGTGAACGCATGGCAATACCGCATCACTGCTTCCCCACTTGCTTTCCACGGAATTTCAACGTCACCGACATCCCAGCCATGCAAGGGCTCCACCAATTGCTGATCAAGCGCATATCGTTTGCGAAAAGCCGATCCGCGCAAATTCCATGTTGTGCCAACACACACGCCGCCCTTTTTGGTAATGGCATGCAGGTCAGTAAACAACTGAACGCGCAGCGCATGACTCGGAATGTGATGCAGCACGGCGAGCATAAAAATCGTGTCAAATTGTTTACGGTCAAATGGAAGCTCGAGCGCATTTGCCACGGTGAATCCAACCCACCCATTTTCAATATCAGCCGCGTATCGTGCGCGGCATGCCGCAATCAACTCTGTCGAGCCATCAGCACCAATCAAGTGCACCGCGCGATCGCGCAGCACCTCTGTCAGTCTTCCGTTACCACAACCGACGTCAAGCACCAAATCATCTGGCTTGACATACTGTGTGAGTGCGGTACAATCCTCTGACTGGCTGCGTGTGCTGTCAAATTCCGATGCAATCTGGTTATACTGCTTCAGCGTCCGCGCAAGCAGCTCTGCAGCAACACGTTCATTCATATGGAACAAAAAAATTTAGATACAATTATTCGCGCGGCGATCAGCAGTGGTGTTTCATCGAAGGATGAGCTGGGCAGTTTGTTGCGCGCGCACAGCGCCGCGCATCATACGCCGCTCCCCACCACAGCCGAACTTCGCGTCGCCTATATCGCACTGATTGATTCGGGCGACATTCAACCGAACCCAACTTTGAATACGATCCTTCGCAAGCGTGACGTCCGCTCCCAAAGCGGCGTTGCCATTATAACAGTTTTAACAAAACCATACCCGTGTCCCGGGCAGTGCACCTATTGTCCGACCGAAGTGCGCATGCCAAAGAGCTACATTGAAACTGAACCGGCGGCGCAGCGAGCACTCGCCAATCAGTTTGATCCATACACGCAAATCATTTCACGCCTCACCACCTTGCACGCAAACGGCCATCCAACGGACAAAATCGAACTCATCGTGAAGGGCGGCACCTGGTCTGCGTATCGATGGGATTATCAAGCATGGTTTATTCGCCGCTGTTTCGATGCGTGCAATGATTTTCAAACCGAGCGCGTCAGCGAAAGCCACGCCATATTAAAAGATCACGAATCAGGGACGTTTCAATTTGTTGATCTGCCAGATATGCGCACGCACGAAAAAATTGCTGACTTCACGCGCGAGGAAGTAACACGGCTTTCGACTGCACAAACAACAAATGAATCAGCGGCACACCGCATCATTGGGATGACTCTTGAAACGCGACCGGATTGGATTCGTCCGCACACGCTGTGGGAATTGCGTACCCTTGGATGCACGCGCATTGAGTTGGGGTTGCAACACACGGACAATGAAATTTTGGAGCTGACCAAACGTGGTCACACGATCGAACAAACTAAGGAAGCGATGCGGCTGCTGCGCCACGCCGGATTTAAAGTTGATGTACACACCATGCCGCAACAGCCTGGATCAACGCCAGAAAAAGATTTTCAGATGTATTGTGAATTATTCGCAGATGAAGCGCTGCGGCCAGACATGATTAAAATTTATCCGTGTGTAGTGACGCAAACTGCAGAAATTGCCGCGTGGTTTGCAGACGGAAGATATACGCCGTACCCCACGAAGGATTTGCTCGAGATGCTTGTGCGCGTTAAATCGGAACTCATTCCGCGATACTGCAGAATTTCACGACTGATCCGTGACATTCCGGGCGATGAAATTATTGCGGGCAACATGGTGACCAATTTACGCGAAACAATTCAGCGCGTGATGCGCGAACGGGGACTTTCATGTGTTTGTTTGCGTTGTCGCGAAATTGGCCATGCCGCGCAGCACGACCCGTCGTTGTTTAAAAAAATTTCTGAAGTGCAACTCTTCATCGAGCCGTATCGAGCCTCACA
>MFQD01000038.1:21447-35099 GCA_001782975.1 Candidatus Magasanikbacteria bacterium RIFCSPHIGHO2_02_FULL_50_9b | reverse complement strand
TTGGGCAAACGCCTGATGGCGGAGGCGGAAAAAATTGCGCGCGATCAAAGTGCACTCACGATGACGGTGATTTCTGGCGTCGGCGTTCGCGGCTATTACGAAAAAATCGGTTATCGACGTAGCGGCACATACATGGTAAAATCACTCGTGTAATTTTACCCCTGCGTATGTTATATCCCCATCTTGCAGCCGGCGATCCAGAAGTTCGCAATCTCATCATGCACGAATTGCAACGTCGCCGCGATGGCATTGACATGATTCCGTCTGAAAACGTGACATCACCCGCAGTGCTTGATGCCCTTGGCTCGATTTTAACGGATAAATATTCTGAAGGATATCCGGGGAGACGGTATTATGGTGGCAACGAATATATTGATCAGATTGAGGAGCTCGCCCGTGCACGTGCACGCTCATTGTTTGGAGTCACGCACGCCAATGTGCAACCCTATTCCGGTTCGCCGGCAAATCAAGCGGTATATCTGGCGCTGTGTAACCCGGGCGACACCGTTCTCGGATTATCATTGTTTCATGGCGGTCACTTGACACACGGACTGGGCGTCAATTTTTCCGGAATTTACTACAAACACCTCAACTACACCACGACGCCCGAGGGTTTTATTGATTATGATGGACTGCAACAACTCGCCGAGGAACATCGCCCACGAATGATCGTGTGCGGCGCAACGGCATATTCGCGTAAATTTGATTTCGCACGCCTCGCATCGATCGCGCATTCGGTTGATGCATTTTTGCTTGCTGACATATCGCACATTGCCGGTCTTATTGTTGGCGACGAGCACCCGTCTCCGGTTGGCCACGCTGACGTCATCACGACGACAACGCACAAAACATTGCGCGGTCCGCGCGGCGCATTAATCTTGTGCAACGGCAATCCATCGACACCACTCAAGGCTGTTGAAAAAACGCGTGAGAATATTCCGACACTCATTGATCGTGCCGTATTCCCCGGATTGCAAGGTGGACCGCACAATCACCAAACTGCGGCAATTGCCGTTGCGCTAAAAGAAGCAGCGACGCCTGAATTTAAAACATACGCGCATCAGGTTGTGGTTAACGCGCGCACCCTATGCGCCGCGCTGATTGAGCAGGGACACACGATCGTGACGGGCGGCACTGAAAATCATTTGATGCTGATGGATGTAACCAAACACGGGCTCAGCGGTGGCGAAGCAGAAGTTGCGCTCGGCAAAGCCGGGATCACGGTGAACAAAAATACCATTCCGCACGATCCGCGCAAGCCATTTGATCCATCCGGAATTCGAATCGGAACACCAGCGTTAACGAGCCGCGGCATGAAGGAGCCTGAGGTGCGTGCCATCGCAGAATTCATGCATACTGCGTTGATGCACCATACGGATGATACAAAACTCGCGGATATTCGTCGCACCGTCACGGAACTGTCGCACGCGTTCCCGCCCTACCCTGAACTCAACCAGCCCATATGATTTTGTCAGGCAAAGAAGTCGCAGATGAAATTCTCGCGCTGGTTACAAAGACAATTTCTGATCATCAGTTACAGCCGCTACTTGCGGTTGTGCAGGTTGGCACTGATCCAGCGAGTGAAATTTATGTAAAACAAAAAATGCGTGTTGCTGAGTCTGTTGGAATTCGTGTCGAGCTTCTTCATCTTGCTACGGCATCGACCGACGAACTGATTGCACACATCCAGACGCTGAACGCGCGCGTAGACGTCAATGCAATTTTGGTGCAACTGCCGCTGCCACAAACGATTGATTCGCAGACAGTGATCAGCGCGATTGACCCACGCAAAGATGTTGATGGATTTCATCCTGAAAATATCACTGCATATACGAGTGGGCGCGCCGCACACACGCCAGTGCTTGTGCAGGCCGTTGAATGGCTGATGGCAAAAACCAGCGTGCCACTGAAAGAAAAAAATGCCGTCATCATCGGCAAGTCAGATGTTTTTTTGCAGCCACTCACCTACATGCTGAGCAAATATGGTGCACAGGTGAGCTGGACTCGACCACCGGACATTGATCGCGATGCGATAAAAAATGCTGATGTTCTGGTGGTCGCTGTTGGATCGCCATATTTAATTACCGGCGATATGATTAAAGCTGGTGCCATTGTCATTGACATTGGCATTAACCGAATGGATAACGGTTCTGTTATCGGGGACGTTGCCTTTGAGGGCGCGGTGGCGCACGCCGGCTGAATCACCCCAACACCCGGCGGTGTGGGACCGGTCACAATCGCGGCAGTGATGTGGAATACGTTGCGCTTAACGTTGGATTTCGCCTAACTCACGCATTTCGTTGACCGAAGCGTGAAATTCGACAACCTTGTTTTTTGGTGTCACAAATAATTTTCGTTTTGTGTCAGCGAGATCGATTTTAACCGAGCTGCCGCCGCGTTGCTGTACGGTCACGGTACGCTCAAATGGTTTTGTGAGTTGTCCCAATTTTGTCATCACCCCGCCACCGCGCTTCTGTTTGCTGAATACCGTGCCGTCTGCGGCGAAAAACACGTTGCTGTCAAATTCGCCAACCTGTTTTTGCTTTCCATCTGCTGATCGATAGTCAAACATTTTCTCCGAACGTTCAACAAATTTTCTGCCTTCAAAATAGCCGCGATATTTAATTTCATCACGCGCGCCCTGCGCCCACACATGAACCGTGCCATCTCGCTGCTTGTCATAGTAGAGCTGTGTACCATCAGCATCGCTGTCAACAATTCCTTGCCGCTCTGACGCCGGCGCGCGATCAATTTCAATGTGTATTCCAAACGGCGCCTCGACGTCTTGCACGACCGTATACGCATCGCCGACATGCAGGAGCACCGCCTCATTTCCGTCTTTGTAGAATGTTTTTTGCTGTCTATCCCCGCGTTCGAACACCCAACCGTGGTGTAAAAACTCTCGCGCCTCGCGCATAGCCACCGCCTTATCTTTTGCCGGTTCAAATTTCAAAAGCGCGTCAATCAATCGTCGTGTCAAATTAAACTTGCCATCAACAATTGACGTCTCACGCAATCGAATATCAGTGACGTGTTTATCAAGAGAAAACACCGTAGCGTCAGGTCGCGTCAATTGGTCTGCAGCTGCGCGTGGCGGAGTCTCAGCGAGCAGCGCGGCAATCCAACTTTGATCTTTTGTCGGCACCAGAAAGCGCGCGGTTTTCGGCTTCACCCCTCGACGGCGTAACTCCGTATCAGTTTCTGCAATCAGCTGCTCAAAATGCGCTTGAAATTGTGCGTGATGCTCGCGTGTTTCTGCGGGCAAGGTTGACGCACTATCGCGATACGATCTCAGCAATGATTTGAGTGGTTCTTTTTCAATCCCCTGTTTCAAGGGCGTTCCCCGCTCAGCAAGTTCTGCCAGCTCTGTGGTTATTTTTGTTTGCAACGCAAACAGATGCGCCTCATCGTCTCGCGAATAGTCGCCGCTGAATTGTGTTGGCGTTTCAATCGATCCTCCACGCTGTACTGCGCTTGCTGCTCGCGCCGACGCGCCCGCAAGTAGCCACTGATTCACGACAGCAGGTATTGCCTCCTGCTGTCCGTTCAACGCTGCCAGAATTCGACCGTTCAACGCGCGCGGCATCTCACCTTTTTTGTCAGTGACCGTTACTTTTTCCGCTGCATCAAGCGCCGCACTTCCCACACCACTCGCCTCTCCGGCTGAGTGAAGTCGCGCATCGAACAGTGACAGTTCACGGACCGTTGTTTCAATCACCTCAAGCTCATGCAAGCGTACGCCGATCTCGGAAATCTCACGCGCCAATTTTTCATGTGCATACTCAGCACCAGCTCGATTGATGCGCACCGGATTGTCAATCACACGACGAAAAACACCGCTAAACCCTTTATATTTATCGAGCTCTGCCTGTTTTTGCACTTGTTGCGCGCGCAATTCAGCTCGCCGAGCCGGAATATTTCTACGCACCGCGATTCCGTCTTCGAGTCGTTTGCGTTGCTGAACGGATAATCCATTCACCCAATCGCGCGCCACAAAAATTTTCCAATCTGCGCTCGCTGCTGCGCCAAATCCTTCTGGACAGATGATCTCGTGCTTCGCAATTGCGGCTGCATAGAGCTGATACTCGCGTTCTGGATCGCGCGCACACATGTTCGTGAGCAACCGTTGATACCCAACAACACGTGCCGCTCGATGCGCGGCATCTTTTTCATCTGGCGTTTCAAATCTCTTTGCAGCAGCGATGAATTTGCCGTGCTCTGCGTCGCTCAACCCATTCCACCACTGTCGAATCGTCGGCTCCCATACCAATTTTTTTTCGCTTTCTGTTAGACCGGCGCGTGCAGCGGTGATGCTAGCGCGACCACGAGACAAATCAATGATTGAATGCGCGAGCTCCGCATAGAGTGTTTCTGGCGTCGCTATGCGAAGCGCTGTGTGCATGAGCTGTTCCAGATTTTGGGGGCGTCTGCTGCTTTCGGGTGGCTTGTCAGCAATCGCGGCGGCCTGCAATCGTGCGACATCAGGCGGGTGTGGAACAGCTGCTTCACGACGCTCGCTCAATGTAACAGCAGTTGGCTCTTGCGCCCGCACTGGCTCCACAAACGGTGTTGGTGGTTGTGTCGCAACCTGTTGCGCCCGTGCGCCAGTTCGCAATCCCGGATGCACCGAATCAACGAAGGCATCAATCTCCTTTTTTTGTCCTGACTCTGCTGCCATATACTGCTGCACGCCAGATGGCGCTTGTTCAACAGTTGCATCCGTGCCCAGAGACCCCATCACGACATGCTCAAAATTCCTAAATTTATTTGTTGACGCGTTGGTAACCAAGTAGCGTCCACCCTTAATAATATTCCCAATCGGCTTGCCTTCAGCATCAACAAAATCGCTCTCGCCGATTCGCGCTGATGCAAATGGTGCCACGTTGATCACTGCACTGCCGTGCGCCCGCGTGTACCCAATATAGCAATCATACCCACGTCCGAACGCAAATAAACCATTCACTGGACGCAGGGCACTTGCCGGGTCAAAAACTGTTTTACCAAACCGAGTCTGCCCCACAAAGCCGGCGCGCTCCAGTTCATGCAACCGATCCACCTTGTCATTCAGCATGTCAGCTTGTTCATCAAAAATTCTCTGACTTTCTGCCGCCAGTTCTGGTTCAATCTTTTTGATGAGTTGACGTAGATCATATCGAACTAAACGCTTCAAGATGATGTTACGCAGCGTTCGCTCTTGATCAGGTCGTACTAATTCAGGCCGATCACGAACCACTCGACTATGAATGTCCTGAAACGCTTCTCGGAGACAGGCAAAAATTGTTTCAAATCGCCCCTCATCCACAAATCGTTTTTGCAGACCATAGATGTTGCGATCCATGTTTGCAACCAACGCAGCCACTATTTCTTTGTCTTCAAACAAACCAACAAAACCGTCAATCTCGCTCACCAACTGTGCGAGTGTAGACTCCATTCGACGGTGCGACGTATCAAGCAACCCCATCTCAACCAGATGTTGACGCGTCGCTTCAGTTGAACTGAAAATTCGTTTTTCATCCTCGTCCAAAAACACAACGGTCGGAACCCACCCAATGTCATCAGGCGTCCCATTCACTATTTCCAGCTGGCGCTCATAATACAGCTTACCGGCGCCGTGTGTGATGTCGAGATGCACGGCATGCGGTCGATACACCGCCGGCGCATTATTTTTTTTGCGTCCCGCATCAGGCGTGAACACAAAAACGCGCGTTTCAATCCCAGCGAGCTCAAACATTTTTATCGCACTTTCACCATCAAGATCAGACGGGAAAAACTTTTTTCGAATGTCAAATCCGAATAAATCGCGCACGTTTGGTTCTTGAATCCGCTCAAAGAACGTCTCGTATTTTTTCCAAAAATCCGGACGTGCGACCAGCGCAGCTTTTTTGGGATCCTTGCCTTGCTGTTCAAATGCTTCAAGTGTCTGTGTTGCACTTGCAAGCAGCTTCGTTAATTCAGCGACAAGTGTCTGTGTATCTGACTGCGCATTCTTATTCTTCAAATCTTGCAGCAGTGGACGCAATTGGTCAAAACCTTGCACACGAATCGTGCGGGCCGCTGAACTGACGACGACTTCTAGTGGTGTGTTTTTTGATCCTTCACGAATTTCAGCAATCATTTTTTCTCGTATTGCCCACGGATAGTTAAGTCGGTGCGCTTGCAGCGCAGGCTGCGGCACTGCGTATAGATCGTCATCGGTTTCACCGGACGGTTTCCACGTCGCGAACGTGACATCTTGATGATATTTTTGCAAAGCTGTTTCCAAACTACGCCGATACCGCACTTCATCCGCAGACAGCACGCGTCCGATATACTCACAATTAGGCAATGGAGCCTGCACCTTTTTGTTAATTGATCGCACCTCAAGAAATGGATAGTTTGGTGCGTCACCTTCAACAGAGGCAACCAAAAAACCAGACGGCAGATCAATGAGCCCTGGTGACTGAGCATCAAGTTTACTGAATTTCACACGCCCCTGATCTGGCAAAATATACGTCTGCGTTTCCGGGTCATACTCAATCGGTCGAATCAAATCTTTTGGCACAAATTGCTCGGACTGTGGAAATTCGACGCGTACACGCTCAATTGACGGATCTGTTGGATCCGTAGATCGATCCGTGACACTCACCAGCAAGGGATATGGCTTTTTTGATGCAATATTGGGAAGCAGCCGCGGTTGTTGGTCACCAAAATCAAACACAAACCGCTTGCTCGCCTCTTGCATACTGACAGAAGCAACGACGCCACTGCGCGATTCGGTGACTATTTTAAATAGTGTGCGGTCTGCTGCATGCGGCGCGCCGCTACTGTCAAGAAATACATCGAGCGTCATCATGCCTCCCACGCGCGGAATGTCGCGTGCAGTTGCACGAATTGGTGGTAATAGCTGTTCGAGTTTACGAGCTTCTGCAGACTTTGTGGATGACTTTTCAGTATCTCGTTGAGCCTGAAGTGTCGCCTCGCGCTGCCTGCGCTGTTCATCTCTCGCCTCGCGCAATTTGTCTGCGTCTGCCCTTCGAATCGCATCTCCCACAGGATCTGGCGGCGCATCAATCCGCTCAATCACCACCGTAGTCCCGTCGCTGGGTTTGCCGACCAACGGTTTCTGTTTTGTGGCCTCTAGAAATTCTGCGATAGCTGCTGCGCTTACTGGCGCGGCTTCGATGTTTGGTGATACATTCGCATTTGCATCGGGTTCGTCGGTAACGCCAACAGCGTCCTGCGCTGCACGCAATCGACGTCTTCCTGCTTCTCCTAACGCACGCAACGTGCTGAAAATTCTAACCACAACTTCTCGATGTAGTTTTTGCATCATGTTCCATGTCACTGGTTCATCAATGTTGTTGTAATCTGTCCGGTATTCTCGTTTCAAGCGCAGCTTGAATTCGCCCAAATTTTTTTCTGAAATTCCTACTAATTCCTCAGCTCGTGCATCTGCTTCAAACAAAAACGCATCATTCGCTGTCTGGTCAAGCGCTTCGTCACCGTCACGCAATTTTTTCGCCAGATGTGCGGCTGCTGCATTTCTTATTTGACGACGTTTATTTTTCGGATTTGCGAGTTCAATTCTTCCTTCGGTCTCAAGTTGAGTCGCAAATTCTTGTGCCCTGTCTGATCTTGATTCAGTTTCAGCAAAAACAGTCGAAAACACACGGCGTAATAATTCATGGTATTCGGGCGAGGCTTCGATTTCTGATATCGTGAAATTCTTTGCTAATTCGAGTGAAGGCAGATCTATTGCTGCAGGTGATTGAACCACTGTCGACGCTCTGGCACTTTGCGTAGGCCTCTGGGTTGCTATCTGAACTTCCTCTTCGCCCGACAACTGATCACGCACCAAACTGTGCAACAAATCTGCATTTCCGGCGTCTCCCTTTGTGCGGTAGTGAGCAATCAGTCCACGAACAGCGATGCTGATGCCAAGCGAACTTGCCAGCTGCTTTGGCGATGCCTTTTTTTTCCCCGTAATCCAAGCCAACAGTGTATCAGTACCACCAACCTGATCAGCCACACTTTGAATTTGAGCTTTGTTCGCCTCAACTGTTTTTGTTTTCCAGCGCTCTAATTTATCAGCTCCGTGCGCTCGCGCTTCCTCGACCAGTTTGTTGAAGCCAATTTTTTTTAAATCATGCCCAATGACGCGTGCAATCTGGCGCGGTAAGTCGGGATCAAATTTACTTTTACCTGAACTCACTGCCTCGAGCGCATCTGAAAGTGATATGTCTTTTCCATATAAAACCTGCCGCACCACTGTTTTGAAAGCTTCCTTAAATTGGTCGGTTCGATGAATTGATTCAATCGTTGCTGCGTCAGGATCTGAAGATTCCGCAGGTGCTGGTTCTTCGGCTGGAACAGCAGGGGCCGGCACTTCTGCTCGCACCTCCGCGACTACTGGTTCAATGTCCAGTTGATCGAGCGCGTCATTAATTTCAATTTGAATCGCGGGGTCAGTCACCCGTTCCGCGCACTGACGCATTGCGCGTCGCTCAGCAACGGCGTTCAAAACCAAATCAGGCTTTGCGTCGCCGCGTAACACAGCACCAAAATCGTCCCCAATTGCACTGTTTGATTTCAAAGCTCGTGCTTTTGCTGGCAACTCGTCTTCGCCATCAGCGGTCAACTGTTTCAAATCTTTACTCTGCTTTTTTCCAATCGTGACACTGACATTTGCAACCTTAAAATGTGTCGCGACATCCTCGCTGAATTGAAGTGCTGCAGCTTGTGTCGCTTCATCGCCGCTTTCAGCATCTTGCAACAAAGCATCAGCAACATCCGCGGCCGAATCTCCATTTTCGAGTACACGCTTGCGCAGCTGCTCGATTGCACGACGATATACAGGATGTTTTCTTTTTTCCGATTCTCCTAACTCACTCGCACTACCGAGCTCTGTGTTTGGTGGCATCTGTGGATCTGGCATAGGGCGTTATGCGGCGGCTTGCGAAAATCGCTTGCCAAAATTATGTGCCTGTTGTTTCAAGTGTACGACTTCTGAATCAATCAACCGAGCGACATCAGGCACATGCGACTGCAAAAAAACCGTTTTCTCTTCATCAGTTCCGATTTCGAGTATGCGCAAAAATTCTTCCTGCTGCACCGCAGTCATCCGATCCAAAATTTTCACGAGCACACGCTTTTCCACCAACTCGATGAGTCGCGACATGAGTTCGTTTTTCGTTTGTTGACTCGTTGTTGCGGTAAACCCGAACAGTGTCAAAATATTTTGATGAAGGAGCTGTGTCATGGTGTTAAAAAAGATGGGTCATAATGAGGCTCGCGCCCGTTAATTTTGCCAACCAACTCGTGAGTTGCAGCAAGGTCGTGGCGCGATGATATTTAACGTAGAGATGCTGGGTGATGATGAGCGGGAGTGGTACGATCAGCCAGAGCGAGATCGCCGTTGCAAGCCCACGACTGAGTGGGTGCGCGAACATGAGGCCGGGTCGCATGACAAAATAGTACAGCGCAAACGCAATGCAGAATCCAAGAGTGACGAGCAGCGACGTGCGGATGATGCGACGCTCAGTCGCGCTTGGATCACCGGATTCAAGTGGCCGCCAAATGTTTGGTGCGTGTGCGTAGTATTTACGCGCCCATGCCGAGCCGCTAAAAATCCAGTCGATGATCATCGTGGATGCGAACATGAGAAAAATGGATGCGAGCAATTTGAGGATGAGCAATGTCCACATATGACGAAAGAATTATAGCACAAGTGTGGATTGCATGATAGAATTCGGGAATGATACCATGCGCCTTTCTGATGAGGATCGAAGGTATGTTCCCCTCTCGCGCGAGAGGTCAGCAACGCGCGTCGGGAAACATACCTTCGATCCCACACCGTTAACCAACCGCGGTGTCATTCCCTGAAATTACTATGCAATCAACGACAGTGCTTCACTCAATTGACGATACAATAAAATTGGCTGAAATAATTGCCTGCCAGATTCGAGCTGGACAAATTTTGGCGCTGAGTGGGCCGGTTGGTGCGGGGAAAACGACGTTTGTCAAGGCGTTTGCCGCTGCACTTGGGGTGTCAGAGACCGTTGTGTCGCCGACCTACACACTCCTCCAACCATACAACCTGCCGAACGCCATAAATGGTGTTGAAAAACTTATCCACATCGACGCGTATCGCCTCGAATCTGCCGCCGAGTTGCGCGCGATTGGATTTGACGATTTTGTGAATGACTCCCGCGCCGTGATTGTGATTGAGTGGGCGGAAAATATTGGTGAATTGTTGGTGGGGCGGGATGTGCAGTGGATTGATTTTTTGTTTGAAAATGGACGGCGCGAAGTTGTGGTTCGATAAAAAAATGGCCCACATTCCGCGTGCGGATATGTGGACCGGTTCAGCGCGAACGACTGCGCAGTTGCTTCAGCGCTTTTCCCAGCGCAGCAAACGCCTGTGCGGCGCGATGCAGTTTCGCCAGCTTGCTTTCAAGTTCGTCGACGCGCTCCTTCAGCTCTGAAATCCTCGTCTCATCATCATTGATCCAGTCCAGATCAACATCGATGTCACTGTCGTCTTCGACACGAATTTGAGGAGGCACCACGATCTGTTTCACGACCGGCTTTGGTGCATACTTTTCCACCAGAGCTGGTCTGAAGTACCAGCACCCGTTCACCTGCCGTAAATATCCGCTCACGGATGCAACGGCGATAAATGAGCGTGCGTCTTGCTGATTCAGAAACGGCCGATCGGGGCCGACAATGTCATCAGCCGTGAATCCAAACGCCAGTCGATCACCGAGAAAGTCTGCGATGTGCCGGAGCGCCTGTGCAAGATCAGCTGTTGGATCAATGGTTTGTGACACATGACGAGCACGCTTCTTGATCACCGCTGTTCGAGTATGTGCCGATGACAACAGACCGAGCTTTTCAAGAACAGTCAGTTTGAAGCGGTACACACGTAGACCATGAATGCCGCGTCCGCTAAACGACCTCGAACGTATCGCACCTGCATTCACCTGTTCCAACAGATCGCGTGACTTGGCCCACTCCGCAAAGCGATTGAATGCCGGGCTAAACGCCGCTGTCTCTAGGCGGAACGGATACCCCATTCCGCCACACACATCAAGTAGCGTAAACCCTTCGAATGCTTTGACACCGAGCAGCTGGACCACCTCCCAAAACAGCATACGAAAATCCGTCCACTTGTCTTTTCGGTAGTCAGCAAACAGTGCATCGTCATTCACGAGTACGTGAAATGAGCCGTTCACCCCTTCCTCGACGTGACCGTTTCTGACGGCAAGTTCAAGGAACGCCTGACACCGCAGCTGCTCTCGCGCATACTCCACGTTGCTGACATCCAGCTCCCGTTCGACAAGCAACTCCCGAGAAGCTTGTATCGATTCTGTTTCAAGCTCTTCAGAATCGATTTCGTCATAAGTGCCGACCTCGAACGAATCCTCCACGCGGCCGCCAAACCGATGACACCGATACAAGAGGTCGATCACACCGAATGATTGCGTTCCAATCCGCAAGGAAAGAATGGCGAGCAGTGAGAGCATCCGATCTGTGTAACTGCGATTTATCCAATCGAGCGGCTCCCCCGATTGGGCAGCCGTCGCCTTCAGGATTTGATTCCCGTCGTGCATGGTTGACCCCACGGTTGAGTTGGTGAAATCCTAGCGCGTCGCGGGAAAAGTGTCAACGCGAATTGCGCTTTCGATCAGTTGCATTTAAAAATTGTTTGCGCATGCGCAGCGCGCCGGGTGTGATTTCCACCCATTCGTCGTCGCCGATATATTCAATCATTTCTTCAAGGGTCAAGGTGCGATGCGGCTCCAACTTCGTCGCCATGTCTGCGCCAGACGTGCGCATGTTGGAAAGGCGTTTTTCCTTACACACATTTACTTCCAAATCATCATCTTTTGCATTCTGCCCCACAATCTGACCTTCATACACATCCACCGCAGGTCCGACAAATAAATTACCGCGCGCCTCAGCTGACTCGAGCGAGTATGCAGTCGTCACACCAGTTTCAAACGCAATGAGCGAGCCGTGATTGCTTGTTGACAAATTATCAACCCACGCAACAAATCCGTGAAACAGCGCGTTTAAAACGCCCGTGCCCTTTGTGTCAGTCATGAATTCATTACGATACCCAATCAAACCGCGCGTCGGAATTAAAAAATGAATGTTCGCATGACCCTCATGGACGTGATAATCTTTCATCTCACCGCGACGCTTGCCCAACTTTTCAATGACCGTGCCTGCATAATTTTCAGGTACTTCAACAAACACATCTTCGGCTGGTTCCATCTCGACACCGTTTTCTTGGTGTGTCACCACCTGCGGTCGTGTCACCTGCAACTCATACCCCTCGCGACGCATTTTTTCAATCAAAATAGCGAGGTGCAATTCGCCGCGGCCTGATACAATAAAATTGTCCGCACTGTCGCCGGGTACGACGCGCAGTGCAACGTCAGTTTCAAGTTCAAAATCAAGTCGCTCACGCAGCAAGCGCGATGTATTTTTCGTCCCCTTTTCTTTGCCGTTGAATGGCGAATCATTCACCCGAAACGTCATTTTAACCGTTGGCTGTTCGATCTCAAGCATGTCCAGCGCAACCGGTGTCGTCGCATCTGCAATCGTGTCGCCGATCGAAACATCGGACACGCCAGCAAGCAAGATGATGTCGCCAGCCTGCGCATTTTCAATTTCAGTTTTTTCAAGCCCCTCGAACGCGAGCAGTGCTGTCACTTTTTGTTTTGTCTGCACCCCATCGCGACTAATGTGCATGATGGTGTCACCTTTTTTAACGCGACCGTTAAAAATGCGGCCAATGCCAAGCTTGCCTTTGTAATTATCCATTTGCAACGACACAACCAGCATTTGGAGCGGCGCATCTGGATTGCCCTGCGGCGCTGGGATTTCTTTAATGACGGTTTCAAATATTGGCGTGATGTCTGTCATTGCTGCAAGATTGTCTTCGTAGCCAGCCTTGCCGGAAATGGCACTCGCGTAAATGACCGGAAAATCCAACTGGCGGTCTGTGGCGCCAAGGTCGCCGAACAGATCAAACGTGGTGTTCAGAACGTATTCGCATCGCGCATCTTTTTTATCGATCTTATTGATAACCACAATGACGCGCAGCCCCAACTGCAGCGCCTTTTTTAACACAAATTTTGTTTGCGGCATTGGCCCTTCTTTTGCATCAACGAGCAGCAGCGCACCGTCCGCCATTTTGAGCACACGCTCCACTTCGCCACCAAAATCCGCGTGACCCGGTGTGTCGATAATGTTAATTTTGGTGTCGCCGTAATGGACGCTCGCATTTTTGGAAAAAATCGTAATGCCGCGCTCGCGCTCGAGGTCATTGCTATCCATCACCCGTTCATCGGGCCGATCGTGACCGATCTTGGTTTTGGTGAGTTTCAACAAAGAATCCACCAGTGTGGTTTTGCCGTGGTCAACGTGAGCGATGATTGCGATGTTGCGAATGTCCATACGAGTATGCGATTTGCAGACGGATTTGAGATTGCCGAAGTTTAGCAGGTTATTGACAAAAAGGCAATAATGACGCCCGAATTAAAAAACCGTGCCTGTCGCGCGGCTTTTTAAAACTCCAATGAATAATAGTGGGCAAAGTATAGCATGCGTTAAAAAAAGCGCACAGTCCCTTCCTGTTTGCGAGGCAGAAGGGGCTGTGCGAT
>MFQD01000038.1:19900-21413 GCA_001782975.1 Candidatus Magasanikbacteria bacterium RIFCSPHIGHO2_02_FULL_50_9b | reverse complement strand
GTGAAAAAAGAGCGGGAGCGACGTGCGTACGCGCGGCATGCCGACCGGAGTCTTGTGCGTCAACACGTCAAACATCTGCTGCGTTGCCACGACCTCATGGAGTCCGTAGTTGATGTAGCCGCCGGTCATCCACGTCAGTTGCTTGCCTGCCTGCACGAGTACGCACCCGTCCGGAATGGAAAGCGAGCACCGATACTTCTGGTCAATCCAGACATAGAGCCCCGGCGCGTTTGACTTGCCGAAGAGCGTGATCATGTTGAGATCGTAGTGTACCTCGTTGGCCACGTCGCCGATGTCAACGCCTTCGTCGAGATGCGTCGCATTGGGCGCAAGCAGGTGCGGACCTGCGTGCGAGAGCTGCTGCAGCCGACCTTCTGGCAGCATGAGCCCAATCTCGAGCAGCCGCACAACTTCAAGACCGACCTCGATGAGCGACTCGCCGCATGCGCGCAAATCGTCGGCAAACGGCGTCACGCCCGCGGGATTCGCGTGGATCGAATTGAGCGGCAAAAAACGTGAATCGAGTTGCGCGGGGCGCGATCCGACCGGAAACATGAGACGCTCTGACATTGCGCCGTTTCGACGCGGCTCAGTCGGTCGATGTTCACGCGGCAGATGGTCGAAGTGTTCGTACCGCTGCCTCGTCTTTTCCTGCCCGCGAGGAGTGAGGCCAACCTGGAACGCAAGTTCCGGTGGCGGCACGTCCCGCATGCGCTGCTCGTACGGCCGGCAGAAGTACCGTTGCGCAGCCCTCAGGCCGCGCTGGTTGTGCTCTTCGCCAAACGTGCGCGTGCGCACACATACAGCGCCGAAGTCGAGCAAATCTTGCACAAGCATGAATGGCGCCGTTGGCACATGAATATCAATCGGATCGAGCACGCCATCGAACGTGCGGGTCGAACGCACCGGAAGTTTGCTCGGATGGCGATAGGTGGTCGTAGGCGACATGAGATGTTCCTCCGTGCGCCTGTTCAGGCGTCTGGGGCATGATATTAAAACATTGCAGATTCGTCAAATGGATGATAGCATGTGGAGCAAATGTATGTTCCCCTCTGGCGCGAGAGGCCAGCAACGCGCTTCGGGTAGCATACATTTGCTCCAGTCGATTATTTGTTATTGGCGCCAACTTTTCGCTTGGCGCTATCTGGCTTCGCCAGAGCACGCCGTCGTTCGTCGGTGTCAAACCTCGCAAGCGAGTTTGACACCTCCTCTCTAGGCGCTATCGTCTATCGGTTAGGACATCAGATTCTCAATCTGAGAAGACGGGTTCGATTCCCGTTAGCGCTAAATTAAAAAATCCAGATTAAATCTGGATCTTTTAATTTATGGCGCAGGGAATCGAAGGGTTTGCGCGCATCCGAGCGTGCGCAGGATGCATCGCGCAAACCCGGGGACCGAGCGCGCGAGATACTTCGCGCGCGAGGCGACTCCCCACACTGCTACTCCTCCCACTCCTCTCCCTGCCGCACTAATAATTTCTCCGCATCCTCGGGTGCAGCCATCACTTCGCGCA
>MFQD01000038.1:16252-19884 GCA_001782975.1 Candidatus Magasanikbacteria bacterium RIFCSPHIGHO2_02_FULL_50_9b | reverse complement strand
CCTTTAACCAAGACAACATCGCCCTCCTTCATACGCTCTTGCAAAAATTTTCCCGCGTCACTCGAATTGTCAAAAGAATAAACAGTATTATCATCCATGCCGCTCGCACGCGCCTGCTCTGCGATAAACCGTGCCGCGGAACCGACCGTGAGTAGCAAATCAAAACCGCTCGACGCAACGATGTTTCCGATGCTCCGATGTGTTTCTTCGGTCAGTGCGCCAAGTTCCAGCATATCGCCAAGAACAGCAATGCGGCGACCGTCAGTGTGGATTGTTGATGCGATCGCGAGCGCTTCTGTTGCGGCGCGCGGCGATGCGTTGTAAGTGTCATCAATCAAAATTGTGTGTTTAATCCCCTCAATAATTCGCAATCGACCGGGCGGCGGCACAAATGAATTGAGACCAAGTTGAATTTCCGGCAACTCAAATTCAAATGCGCGACCAACAGCGGCGGCTGCGAGTGCGGCATACACAACCGGCCTACCAAGCACACCCGGAATAAAAATTGTTGCTTCATCAGCACCCACCACAATCTGCGCTTCCATCCCCATTGGCGCTCCGCGCGGATCAAAACGCACCGTTGCTTGTTGACCGCGCACCATGGCACCACTTTCAAATCCAAATGACGTCGTCGCAGCGCGAATTTCGCTGACAACGGTCGCCAACTGTTCGTCGTCTGCGCTGATGATTGCCTGTTTTTCAGCACCCAAATCAGTCACGATTGTTTTTTTCTCCGCAAGCACACCGCCAACTGATTCAAAAAATTCTGTGTGTGCAACAGACACGGCAGTTACCACGCCAACATCCGGCGGCGCGATTGACATGAGATACGCGATGTCTCCCGGATGGTCAGCGCCCATTTCCAAAACCAACACCTGCGGATAGAGCGGGTCAGAATCGACCAACATCAGTGCGCCCTTCAAAAAAACCGTAAACCACTTTAGCGGATTTCGTCCGGGTGCATCAACACCAAGAATCGTGAGTGGAACGCCAAGCTCATTATTGAAATTTTTTGCACTGCCCCGCACGCGAAACCGTGGTTGCAAAACCGAAACGCACGCTGACTTTGTCGTCGTCTTTCCAACTGAGCCGGTGATCGCCACAATCTTTGGGCGATATTTTTTAATAACGGCGTGAGCAATCAAACCCAGCAGCCGTTCGAGCATGCGCTTCAGCATACGAGCGATTAAAATCAGATTAAAATGGCAACGTTAAATTCATCCCTGTTCCCGCCGCAATGCCTTCTGAATTTGCCACCACACGTTCAAGCCCAAATTTCACCGCGATTGGTTTGATGTTGCCGGTCATGTCAGGGTAAAAAACCTGCTTGTGCGTTTTGCCGTATTCATAAACATCACGCGTGATGCGCACGTCGTCGGTGCAGTACTTTTCTATTTTATCCCATTCGACCTGTTTAAACCATTCGACCGCTTCAAGACCGTGGCCAGATTTTTGTGTGTTGAGCGTTGCGCGTGCAATGTCATCAAGTTTCGGACGGAATCCAGCGCTCCGTCTGATTTCTTCCAGCAGGTCAAGATGTGGAATGCGCGACAAATCGCCGGTATAATAATTTTGCAACACCGGCACATCAAAAAATTTTGAATTGTAGCCAATGATGCGCTCTGCGCGCTCGAGCAACGGCCACAAATCCTTCAGCTGCTCCTCGCGGAATGAACGAAATGTGTCGTCTTCGTATGAATAGGCTACGACAAGCGACACGCGCAGACCACGATGGTTTCCGGCGCCCACTTCTTCGAACGTGTTCTGTGTTTCAATGTCAAAGACCACTTCGCGCGACATAGACGCGCTATGATTTGTGAACAAAATCTGCACCCGGTTTCCATGCAAGGCCACAGAGCTCGCCGGTTTGAAATGCCTGCAACACGCGCAATGTTTCTTCAACCGAACGGCCGACGTTCATGTCGCTGATGACGAAATATTTGACCACACCTTCGGGATCAACGATGAATGTGCCGCGATACGCCTCGCCCGTGTCTTCGTTCAATACGCCGTATTCCCGACTAATCTTGTGTGTCGTGTCCGCGAGCACTGGAAATTTGACGTCTGGCAAGTCGCGTTCAAACCACGCCTTATGCGAATAAGCGCTGTCTGTTGAGGCAGCGACGACGACTGCATTAATTTTTGCAAATTCAGGTTCTGCATTTGAGAATCCTTTGATTTCGGTCGGACAGATGAACGTGAAATCGCGCGGGTAAAAAAATAACACGACCCACTTTCCTTTCATTTGCGAAAGCGCAACATGTTTTATTTCGCCAGCAACATATGATTCAACGTCAAACTGTGGTGCGAGTGATCCGGGTTGCATAGGAGTGGGTTGTTAAAAAATTAACTGAGGTGTTCGTCAACGTAGAACTGAAATGCGCGCTGGAGGCGTGACAAGTGTCGCCCCATGCGCTCGTCATCAAAAATGTCATCAGGATCAATTTCAATGCGTGCGCGTACGCGCTCAGCGATGGATCGCACGGCAGGCACATCGCGGACCTGCGAGTAGCAGTCTTCTAGCACGTCGAGCGGAAAATCAAATCCATAGACTTGCGACAAGTATGCCGCGATATCTTCGATTTCTGCCTGCGTATCTTGAGAGATTTCGAACATGCTGGAGAGCTGTGTAGCCATACGAGGAACAAAGAGCTTATTTTATTGCGGCCGCGTACAACTCATTCGCGCGCGACCAATTGAGCTGTTTCAAAAACGCCGATATGTATGCCGCGCGATCAGAACCGTAGTCCATGAAGTACGCGTGTTCATAGACGTCGAGTACAATGAGCGGAATCGCGCCCCATACGCCGCCTTGATGGTGCGCGTCGCAGGTGAACACTTTGAGTTGCGTGTCGCGCGTGTCAAGGGCCAACACTGCCCAGCCGCGCGCTGCCATACCGCAGGCGGCAAAATATTTTAAGAAATTTTCAATCGAACCACCGTGTTGTGCCGCGAGCGCGTCAGCGAGTGCACCTGATGGCTGGCCGTCCCCACCCAGCACATCAAAATACCACTCGTGCAAATAGACGCCATTGACCGCAAATGTTTCGCCGTCTTTTAACGCACGCAATTCTGAGTAGGTTTGATTTGCGCCGGCGATGTCGCCGCCCTGTTGGAGCGGCGTGAGCTTTTCTTCGATCTCATTTTTCTTGGTAACATAGCCCACATACAATTTATCGTGGTGCGTGGTCAACGTTTTTTCGGAAATGCCGTTTGGCGCTGCCGCAAACGGCAGTGGTTTTGGTTCGTACTTCATACAAGATAAGGTATATGAGTTGCGAAAAATATGCAACCCCCGCAGCAGGGTGTGGACAAGTATCTGCGGACTAGAACAGTTCCTCCGTCTCATCCTCCAAATCCTCGCAAAAAAAATTCTCACGCATGTACACACAATCGAGGCGCATAGGGTGGTCTGTTAGGTGACTCAAGTGGCCACACCTTACCCCGCCCAGCCAGCGTTGGCAAGCCCGGTTTTCCACAGCCCTTATTCGGGTTTTGTGCGGGTTAAATCCGCGCGTTTTTCAACGCAGTCGCATACCACACAAGCATATCCAAAAATTTTTGCGCTGACGTTTCATATGGCGCTGGATCGAACGTCTCCACGTTGGAAAAATAGATCGCGGACTTGATCG
>MFQD01000038.1:15656-16244 GCA_001782975.1 Candidatus Magasanikbacteria bacterium RIFCSPHIGHO2_02_FULL_50_9b | reverse complement strand
GCCGCAACTGCTCAACCATGCGCACCCCACCAAGCGCGCCGGATGACACACCACAAATGCCGATTGGTTTTTTTTCATATTCTTTTTTGAGTGTATCGATCGCCATTTTTAATTCACCCGGCATGCCGTGATTATATTCGGGAGACACCACCACAAATGCGTCGGCTCGCGCGGCAATCGCTTGCCACAAATTTTTGTGTTCGCTCGCAACCCAGCTTGGGATTGTTGCCGGCACCCCAAATTCGCGCACATCAACGATTACTGTTTCGTGCCCTGCTGCAGCGATGAAGTCGTGCATAAACCGCGCCGGTTTTTCCGACTGTCTCCCCTCACGACCAGTGCCGAGCAACACGGGAATAAACATAGTTAGCCGTGCAATTCTTTGAGGTCTGTAAGCAACTGCTCGGCGTGCTGTTCTGGTTTCACGTCTTCATATATCCTGGCGATTTTCCCGTCCGGATCAATCAAAAATGACCACCGCTGCGTTCCCATGTATTCACGCCCCATGAATTTTTTTGTGCCCCACACGCCATAGGCATTCACCACTTTTTTTTCATCGTCCGACAGTAGGGTGAAGGGCAGTGAATA
>MFQD01000038.1:10959-15648 GCA_001782975.1 Candidatus Magasanikbacteria bacterium RIFCSPHIGHO2_02_FULL_50_9b | reverse complement strand
GAGTTTTTTAAACTGAGGAAATTGGTCGCGAATGGCGCATGCCTCCTTCGTGCAGCCCGGGGTGTCATCTTTTGGATAAAAATAAATGACCACCCACGAGCCGCGCGCTTCACGCATCGTATGCGCAACGTCGTTCTGATCTTTCAGTTCAAAATCTGGTGCTGGATCGCCGACGTGCAGCATAGTATTTTTGTCAGGAATGATTGTCAGGAATTACTTTTTTCCGCAAGCGCAGCCGTCTTTGCCACCCGCTGCACATCCTTTCCCCTTACCCATGAGACACCACGCTGAAAACTTGCCCGGTCCGAGCAATGCTGCCGCGAGTGCTGAAAAGAACAGAACAAAATCAAGTTCCCAACCGCCGATAAATGGTGCCGCTCGCTTTGCGGTCAATACCGCAACGACCATGATGATGGCGAGAAGACCTCCGGCAATGCCGGTGAATACGCCGAGAATGAGCGCTGCACCCGCAAGTGTTTCAACAAGTGCAACGAACCATGCGAGAACCGCAGGCATGCCGAGCTTGCCAAAAAAATCCACGACCATGTCCATGTTGCCAAGCTTCTGAATGCCGTGAGCCAAAAAAGCGACACCAACACCAAGCCGCACCGCAAGCAAACCCCAATGCACGCATGAACCGCCGCACTTTTCTCCATGTGAACATGATGAACCCAACATATTAGAACGTGTTTAAATTAATATGGCGAAAGTATAGCACAGATAGCTCACCGCTTGCCACGACACGTTTTCAACGACCACAAGCCACGCTGCGCGTCGCGTGCCGCAGTTTGCAGTTTTAAGTATTCCGCGCGGCGAGAAAACGGAAATCGCGTGTACGCGTATGCGTAGCCGTCGGTGATCATTTGGGCGTTGAGAGTGGTGCTGGCGCTCGCGTTGTCGGCAAATGAGATGTAGCGGAGGAGACGACCGTATTTGTCGCGATCGTCGCTCTCGGCGTCCTTTTCGAGTTTAATCGGCCTGTTGCCAAATAATTCACGCAAATGTGCACCCGCCTCTTTGCCGAAGCACTGCACCGGACGCCGCGGGTCAACTGATTCTGGTGTGTCGATGCCGATCATGCGGACTTTTTCTTCGGTATTGCCGATTTTTATTTCAAAAGTGTCACCGTCGATGACGCGGGTCACCTGAATTGTTGAGGTGGTGGTTGAAATCGTCTCCTGCTGCGCCGTCACGCTGCTGAAGATTTGCAACAGCAGTGCGAGCGCAGCGACGATTGTTTCAAGTGTACTCATGCGAATCCAGTACCATAAATATGAATAAATTCTCCATCTCCAAGATGGAGAATTTATTCATGCTCCGGGACCTGGATTCGAACCAAGATAACAGCCTTCAAAGGGCCGTGTCCTACCATTAGACGATCCCGGATTGCGTGTGCAATCTTATCACAGCCTGCCCCCACTGTTCAACTATCACGAACTATCGACGCAAATATTGGCGCATGGCGAGCGCTGCAGTCAGCCATGCGACCGTGAGGACAAGTGCAAATTGCAATCCAAATATCAGATACCATGCGTGGAAAAAAGTATTGTACAGCGAAAATCCGCCGCTCGCGATCAACGGTCCCAAATACGGATCGATCACCCGCGCGGCGAGCGCGATAAGCAACGCCGTTGTGCTGAGTGACAGCGCCACATAGACGAACGCCTCGATCAAAAATGGTGCGCGGATAAATCCGTTTGTGGCGCCGACTAATTTTTTTATGGAAATTTCATCGCGTTGTGTGTAGATCGCCACCCGAATGGCGTTAAAAATAATGAGTATGGCGATCAGCGCGAAGAGCAAGGCGAGGCCAGCGGAAAAACGCTCGAGTCGTGACGTGAGCAGCTGTACATTCTCAACAATTCTTCCGCGATCCTCGAACGATCGTTTTTGAATCACTGTTTTAAATTCATCAGCCGCGAGTGCGGTTAGAATTTTTTTGTAATCGGCCGTGTCTTTGGTGCGCACAACGAGAATCGCGCCAAGCGGATTGTTGTCGAGCACGTCGAGTGATTTGATGATGTCTGGATCGGTGCTGTGTCGTTCGCGAAATGCGGCAAGTGATTGTTCCGGACTTATGTAATCGGATTTGGTCACTGCCGCGACTTGATACACATAATTTTTTATTTTTTCAATTTGCTCGGGCGTTGCGCGAGGATTGAAAAAAATACTGACATCAACTTGGTGCTCGACGGCTGCAATCGCCGCGGTGGTCAACGCACGTAATCCGAACAGCGCGTTCACCGACACGAGCGCAAGCGTCAAGATGGTGATGGTGATAAAGGCGATGCCCGCATTGCGCCACAAATTTTGAAATGCGTATTTAACCACGCGTGCGCATACGATACAAAAAGAAACGCGATGATTAAATGACATACTTCCCTGTTTTTTGGTCGTGAATAATGCGGCCATCTTCCATGGTGATGACGCGGCGACGCAAACCATTTACCACTTCGCGATTATGCGTCACGAGCAGCACTGTTGTTCCAAATTCATTGATCTTGCGCAGGATACGAATAATTTCCTGTGTGTTGAGCGTATCAAGATTGCCGGTTGGTTCGTCGGCAACGAGAATTTTCGGGCGATGCGCAAGCGCACGCGCAATGGCAACGCGCTGTTGCTCACCGCCGGACATCTCGTGTGGAAATCGATGCACCGCAGTATCGAGCCCCACGAGTTCTATGAGTTGATTCACCGCATGATTGATGCGCGACCGCGGCTCTCCGGCAACTTCAAGCGCAAAGGCAATATTTTCAAACGCCGTTTTATTGGCGAGTAATTTAAAATCCTGAAAAACGATACCCATTTGACGACGCAGCATGGGGACGTCGCGCTCGCGGATTGCGGTGATGTCCCAGCCGCCAATTTCGAGCCGACCATGCGTTGGGTGCTCTTCGGCAATGAGCAATTTCACGAGTGTGGTTTTTCCCGTACCACTTTGACCGACGATTGAAACAAACTCGCCCGCATCAATGTGCAGGTGAACGTCGTCAAGCGCCGTAACGCCACCGGGATACACTTTTGAAATGGAGTCAAGGCGAATCATGTGGGATATTATACCACGGCCGGTGCTGGACAAGCATTGCAGCGTCGTGTATAGTTTTGCCGCATGCGATGCGTCTGGCGCGAAAGCGCCCCGCGCGTTACACACTCGCCACTTTAGCTCAGCTGGTAGAGCAATGCTTTCGTAAAGCAGAGGTCCCGAGTTCGATCCTCGGAAGTGGCTAAGTTTATTTGGAGGGGGGCGCGTCGTGCTCCTCAGAGCATGGTACGGAAATGTTTAACATTGCACTCTTCATGTTTAACATTCTTGTACCATGGTAAAAAGGAGTTGACCACCCTATGATATACGTTGGATTGCGAGAACTCAGGACAAATATCGACAAATACATCAAACTTGTCGATAACGGCGAGAAAATTTTCGTCCACAAAAAATCAAAAACTGTTTTCATCATCGCACCACCCGAGTTTGATCATGACTGGACAATAGTCCCAAAATCAAACCCAGCTTTCGATCATTTTGTGAACGAAATCATGATACGCATATCACAAAATAATCTAAAACTCGCTACCATAAAACAAAATGAGATTCATAAAAATATTTTTCGCATTCGCCGCGGCGGCAAACAATTGACGATCAAAATTTTAAAACTTGAAATGACATTTTTACCAACTCCCTCCCCCGCCGCCGCCGAACCCACCACCTGAAAAACCGCCGCCGCCAAAACCGCTCCTGGTTTTCGGTGTAGTTGCGAGACTGAACACCTGATTAAATGTGCTGTCAAACGCACCCATGCTCTGCGCAAAAATGACACTGCTAAACGCCAATCCGTTTGCGTCTTCGTACCATGATGGCGCGTCAAGATGCATTCCCTCAAAACGTTTCGCCCACTCCGTTTCAACACCGAGCACCATTGCATAGGGTAAAAATTTTTCGAAAATTTCCGGCTTCGCGTTGGGCGCTTGCAACATCCGGAGCCGCTCTGTTTCGGTGATGAGCAAAAATTCACGAAATCCCAAAATTTTTGCGAGTGTATCGACACCCTTCTCCGTTAACAAATTTGCGCTGCGCATTTTTTTATACGCATAAATTGCAAATGACGGTAGGGTGAGAATTGCAACTACAAAAAATAACTGATTGATAAATAGGGCGAGTGGAATACACAAAAAAACGGCAACTGCAGTCAGAATAAAATGTTGCGTTGCGCGCTTTTCGGTCGCTTTTTTTGTTGCAGCGTCGAAATATCCGACTTTGTCTAAATGCGCTTCGGTGTCATCGTCCATTCGTTTTAGCTTTGCCGTCAATGACTGTGCCGTGCTTTTTAATTCGGTGAGTGTGACCGTGTCGCGCGCGTCAAACAACAATCCGTACATCAACAGATCGGCCGGATGTGTTAAATCCGTACCATCACGCAATTTAACCAACTCAAAATCTTTTTTGTCAGGCCAGAAAGGAATGATGCGCGTTGTGTAACGAATTTTCAAATAACCACGCGCAGCCAAATCCATGATCACTGCGGAGATGTCAGTATTGTCAACACGCCGATCAAGCAGTGTTCCCACATCAATCGGTGACAACCCGTCAGGCGGTTCAAATTCAGCGATTACCGGACGATTTTTTAGTTCAGGCGGAATTTTTGGTTTCGGCTTGCGACGCAGACGAAGTACGCCGAGAAACTTCAAAATAAG
>MFQD01000038.1:10377-10932 GCA_001782975.1 Candidatus Magasanikbacteria bacterium RIFCSPHIGHO2_02_FULL_50_9b | reverse complement strand
CGCTGCGATCGTCCCGCGCGGCATGCTCACGGCGATCGTGAGGCCATGGCCAACGCTCAAGGGACTCGCTGTTTTAATGAATGCACCACCGCCCACCAAATTCATGTCGCAGTCTTGCTTGTATGAACCATGTGCGCCCGTAAAACAGGTAACGTTTCGAATTGCCGGTGCGGTGATTTGCGCCGATGCGCGGGTGATCGGCACGCTCCATCCATTGCCAGTGACGTTCCAATAAAATTCATCATGATCCTCAAACTCGCGAATCGCGTGTGCGACATCGTAACTGATCACATACTGCTTTGTGCCAGTCACCAACTCATCAGCGTCGCCAATTTTAATATGAACAGCGTTTTGGTCCGTGCGAATCGCGTGCGAATAATTCGCATCGATCCCTGAAATTCTCATGCGTGCCCCATCGGTCGCGGTAAGCGGGATTTCGCGATAAATGCCGTGACGCTGTGCGGAACCAAAGTTATACAAAATTTCTTCAGTTACATGCGCAATGCCATTCTCACGAATCTCGATGGTCGTTTTAAAATCAATGATTGATTCAGT
>MFQD01000038.1:7882-10363 GCA_001782975.1 Candidatus Magasanikbacteria bacterium RIFCSPHIGHO2_02_FULL_50_9b | reverse complement strand
GATGGCGCGGAGCATAGGTGCATGTATGATACCATCTACCTACCAAATATTAAACAATCGACCATTTGGGGGAGTCGCCGCTCGGTGTACCTCGCGGTCCGCGGCAGTCGGAATTGCCGCCCGGCAATTCCTTTGTGCCGGTTCGACTCCCCTCCATAGCCAATCCAAAATAAAATCCCCACGAAGGTGGGGATTTTATTTTGGAGCGGGTAGGGGGAGTCGAACCCCCATTTCGTCCTTGGCAAGGACGCATAATAGCCGCTATACGATACCCGCAGTACGGTTTCTTTCACTTCCTTGTATCAAATTCAGGCACTTATTGGTTTGTAAATACATATTTTTTCGGAGACCCGCATGCCGAGGGAGTGTCCAGCTCTGCTGGACATACGACCGAAGGCGAGGACGAACGAGCGCGCGATTGGCGCGCGACGTGTGCTCTGAAAAAATATGTATTTACAAACACTGAGCGATAGCGGGGTACGAGAATCGAACTCGTGTCTCATGCTTGGGAAGCACGCATATTACCATTGTACTAACCCCGCACTCCGCGCGACCCAGTTTACTCGACCGACGCCCCCACTGTCAAGAACTGCCAGACGCGCGCCGCTTTCAAATACTCCTCGACTGAATCGGTTACTGGTTTAAACTTGAATAAAATGTGTCGCGCGCGCACGGTCTCAACTTCGCCTTTTTTATTTTTCTTCACATCATCGACTTTGATAATATGAAATCCGAATTCAGATTCAACGATGCCACTCACCTCACCCTTCTTCAATGCGAATGCCGCACTTTCAAATTCTGGCACGGTCAATCCGCGCTCGATCACACCAAGATCACCACCATCGGCAGCGCTGGAATCATCGCTATTCTCGCGCGCAAGTGTTGCAAAATCCTTTGTACCAGTTTTCACCTCTGCCAACACGCCTTCAGCACGCGCACGTAAACCGCTCGTATTTCGAACTTTTTTGTCAAGCTCCTCCAGCACAACCATTGAGCGGATCACACGATCGCGGTACTGTTCGTATGACCACCCAAAGTTTTTCTCGATTTCTGCAATCACTTTTTCCTTACCGCCACTTGCCACCGCGAGCGCATCAAATTCAGCGTCCAATCGATCATTCGTTATCTCGATCCCCTGCTGCGCGAGCATTTGTTCGGCCGCAGCTGACAACAGCAAACGATGCATCACGCGCGCCGTCAAATCCTCGTCTGACGTAATTGCCTCATGCGGTGCATTTGGACTACTCAAAAACTTTTTAAGCGCAGTCGCATCAACCGCCACATCATGCCACGTGATAATACTTCCATTAACCATTGCCGCCGGCGCCCGAACCGCAGCCAAAACAGCCGGCACAACAGGAACAGCAGTCGGCGCACGATAGGCGGCAATCACTCCAACAAGTATTGCGACAACACTGATTCCCAAAATTCCACTGACCAATCCCCTGACGAACACTGTTTTATTTTCCATACATTATTTTTGTGGACGAAAGAAATAATACCACCATTTAAGCGGATTTGAAAGTTCCGTATTCTCGATCGGTTGAGCTTCGAGCGTGCGCGGCACGGTCGAGCTGACGGAAAGACCGGGCACGACGATCACGGCCTCGCCCGGTTTTGCTGCCTGCAACTCCTCACGCGCGCGAGCCTCGATGTAGGCGTCGCTCTGCAATTTTTTTAACACATCGAGTGATTCAATTTTTCGTTTTTCAAGTTTGCCAACATCAGTCTGCAGCCGCTCAATTTCTTTACGCAATTCATAATCTTTAAAAAACACGCGCAAAAAACTGATGAGCAAAAAAATGAACAGGAGCACCACTACCACAATCACGAGACGTGATTTTTTTCGGCTAGGAGCGTCGCTCATATGTTTTCAAAAAATTTTCCTGCGTCTCAAGCATGAGTCGCTGCATATTGTTCGGACGAAAAATTGATGGTACACACAGATCGACTGACCCCCACGCTGTTTTGATGTTCACATCTCCGTAATGAAAAAAAGTTTGAGACGCGCCGTGGATGTGCACAGAAATATCCTGAATTTTTTCCCACGATGATTGCGACACGACGCGCTCAAAAAAACCGCGCTGATCAAAATCAATGATACGATCAGTTGTGATCACGAACACGTTGTGGTACCACAAATAGAACGTGCGCAAAAAAATGTACGCCCCCGCGCAAAACACCACGACGCCAAGCGCCACTCCCCACGTGTGTAGTTTCATGAGCGGAAACAAGAAAAAAAACGGGATGAGCATGAGAAGGGTCGCGCCACAATACGTTCCAAAGTGCACAAACGGAAAACGCCGAATTTCTCGGACGATTTTTTCCTGCGGTTTTAATTCTATGTTGTCGACTTTTCCCATGTGTGTGAAATTTTTTCGAGCTCTTCGCGTGCGACGGCACGATCATCCCACGGCTGCATTGAACGATGTGGACCGACGATTGCCTGCTCGCATCCCTTGCCCGTAATTAAAATGATAT
>MFQD01000038.1:5734-7847 GCA_001782975.1 Candidatus Magasanikbacteria bacterium RIFCSPHIGHO2_02_FULL_50_9b | reverse complement strand
CATACGGATCTTCGTTGGTCACCACGACGAGAGTTGCGCGCTCCCCGGCTATTTTTCCGAGTATTGGCCGTCGCGCTTTGTCGCGTCCGCCACCCGTTCCGCCGAGTACATGCACAATGCGCTCATGGGGAATTTTTTCAACCACCTCATATAACTTTTGCATTGCCACAGGCTCAAATGCAAAATCAACGATAACTTTAAACGGCTGTTGCGCGTTTAATTTCACAAACTCTGTGCGTCCAGGAACCGACGAAATCGTTGCCAGCACATCCGCACACAACTGCAAACCAATACCGATAGCATTTGCGCACGCAACAGCAGTCACTGCATTATCAACCACATGCTCACCAAGGAGCGGAATATTGAATTTCACCAAATCAACGGTGAATGAACCACCGTCGCCGCGCACGAGAATGTTTTCCGGAATGAACGAACGATCAGCGCTCGGTGCGCTGGCAAGCGTGGTCCAGCGTCGCGCCACGGGGTATGCCAAGAATTCCTTTGCCGATTCAATCCGGCCGTTGATGATCGCTGTTTTTGGCACATCGAATTGGCGCTTTGGCGCGCGCGTCGCCAGATATGCAAACAATTTTTTCTTTGCATTTTTATAGTTTTCAAAATTGCCGTGCGCTTCAATGTGTTCGGGATACAGGTTCGTTAACACACAGACATCATACGCAACGCCGCGATGCCGAAACTGTTCAATGCCCTGCGACGTGGTCTCAACAATCGCCACATCACACCCCGCGCGCTGCATACGCGAGAGCATTCGCTGTGTGCCCCATCGTCCCAGTTGCGTCATCTTTGTTTTGTTGAGCGTACAGTCATCGCCGACGCAAAATTCAATGGTCGATGACGAGCCAACTTTGTGGCCAGCAGCATTTAAAATTTTTCCAAGCAAAAATACCGTCGACGACTTACCACTCGTGCCCGTGATACCAATCGTGATCATTTTTTTACTCGGGTTACGATAATAGAGCGCACCACTGAGCGCCATGAATAGATGGTAGGCGCTGAGCAGTGGTTGCGGAATTATTTTTCGAATGAAGGCAAGTAACATAGTGTGCTGTCATAATGCCTGAAAATTTCGTGATCGTCAATGAGAAACACTTGCGCTTTTTTATGATTGTTCCTATAATGGGGCGGCTTTGGAGTGAAGCGCAAGCGCTCGATGCGCAGCCGTTCGACTCGTAGCAATGTCGCACGCGGTGTGTGCTCATTGCTACCCCTCGTCTCGCTCGGAACCAGACCCGAGCGCGAGCGCTCTGTCTGTTCCTCGCTCGACTCGGTAGCTCAGCTGGTAGAGCAACAGCCTTTTAAGCTGATGGTCGCGGGTTCGAACCCCGCCCGGGTCATACTAAAAACACCACCCTCGGGTGGTGTTTTTAGTATGATTTTGGAAGGGGTTCGAAGGGAATGCACGCGACCGAGTGTACGCAGGTCGCATTGTGCATTCCCGGGGACGAACAGCGCGACGTGGTTCGCGCTGTTCGCGAACCCCGCTCTAATTTTGTTGCACCGATTCCAGCACTCCTAAAATCTCTCCCGCGGCTCCCCCACGAAATAACCCAAAACTCGCCCTCGCCATACGATCATACGACTCCTCATCCGCTAATAAATCGCGAATTTTCCCAAACAACCGCGCACCATCAAGCTCGCCCTCGTCAACAACAAAAGCACCACCCGCAGCCGCAGCATACGCCGCGTTCGCTTCCTGATGAGAATTCTTGATCGGCACTAATATCGACGGCTTGCCCCACGCACAAATTTCTGTGATTGCGTTAAACCCAGATCGACTCACCACGACATCCGCCACTGCATAGGCATCGGCCATCTCAGCGGTAAAAAATTGATACGGATGATAGTACGGTGTTGGCGCCACAGAGAATCTGCGATCACGACCGGTCAGATGAATAATCTGAAGCTGTCCATCATCGTATTCTGCAACGATCTGCGCGACGGCTCGATTCATTGCATCTGAGCCTGTGCCACCGCCAAATACAAACACCGTTGCGCGATCAGGATCTAAATGAAAAATTTCAACACCGCGCTCGCGTGACCCGTGCATGACCGACGGCCGAACCGGATTTCCGGTGCATACGACTTTGCGTTT
>MFQD01000038.1:5146-5726 GCA_001782975.1 Candidatus Magasanikbacteria bacterium RIFCSPHIGHO2_02_FULL_50_9b | reverse complement strand
GCGTGAGCTGCTGCTCGAGCGAAACAGTCACCCGCGTCGCTATCCAGCTCATCAATCGATTTGACAAACCCACCAGCACATCTTGCTGATGCACGACGCTCGGAATACCGAGCATCCACGCAGCATAATGCACGGGCACGGAAACAAATCCACCCGCGCTCATCACCACGTCTGGCTGCAACTCTTTTAACAATCGGCGCGCCGCAAAAAATCCGCGCACCATGTTACACAGATCCGAAAAATTTTTGAAATCAAAATAGCGACGAATTTTGCCCGACGGAATCGTGTATGTTTGTATGCCTGCTTTTCGCACGAGCGGCAATTCAACGCCGCGCTCAGTACCGATCCAAAAAAATTCATGGCTCTCGCCGGACGTGCGCGCCGTTTCAACAAGCGCGAGCAATGGTGTCACCGGACCCAATGTTCCACCGCCAGACAACAATATTTTCATAGGCGTGACCGTTTGCGCTGTTCAGGTGGCGAAACAATTGCGGAAATCACCCCAAACGCCGCAAGCGTTACCATGAGCGAAGTCCCGCCGTGACTCACGAGCGGCAACGGCAATCCAGTAAGCGGCACG
>MFQD01000038.1:3014-5134 GCA_001782975.1 Candidatus Magasanikbacteria bacterium RIFCSPHIGHO2_02_FULL_50_9b | reverse complement strand
AATAATGAAGCCCATTTCTTCTGCGATCACGGCGAAAATTGAATCTGCGCTCACCTCAGGCAAATACTGAAATTTTTGGCGTGAATTTCCGAGACCCATGCCCAGCACGCCGCCACTCCCCACAGCAACGAGCGATTGTTTGATGTGATAGCCACTGCCATACGGATCTTTATCCGGATCAAACAGTGCGGTGATGCGATCCATGCGATAGGGCGCGATAGAAATCAAAATGACCATCGCCACAATTCCCGCAAGTGCAATGAAGGATAGGTGTTTGACGCGTGCGCCACCGACGAACGCCATGATCATGGCAGTGATAAAAAACACCAGTGCCGTGCCGAGATCAGGTTGCAGGAGCATCAACCCGCAGGCAATTGCAAGATACACGAGGTACGGCAGCAGGCCGTCAAAAAAATTTTGCGTCAGGCGTCGACGATGATGAGCGAGCCAACCTGCCAAAAAAATAATAAAGGTAAATTTAACGAGCTCGGCCGGTTGCAGTGAGTACGGCCCCACATGAATCCAGCTCAGCGATCCGTTGATCCGGAGCCCAATGCCGGGAATAAAAACGAGTGCCAAAATCACGAATGATACAGCGAGCATTATTTTCCATGACCGCTCCCACCACGCGAGGGGAATTTGTCGCAACCCAAAAAAAAGTAAGACGCCAGGAACGAGGCCAAAAAGTAGCTGTCGAACCAAGAAATAATAGGCGCTCCCAAATTTTTCAGCGCCAATCGGCGCTGTTGCGCTGCCCAGCATCACCAGTCCAAACAACAACACGATGCCGGCAATGACAAACAGCGTGTGTGAATGTTCTGCTGTTTGCTCATGCACGTCGTGCATACTTTTTTATAGGTGAATTATGTCGAGCAGTGCGATGACGAGTGTAATCATACACGCAACGCCGGTGATGAGCCACAGGCGCATCGTGACGCGATGTGCTGGCCAGCCGAGCGCCTCAAGGTGGTGGTGATAGGGCGCACACAAAAAAACTTTTTTCTTGAAAACTTTTTTTGAAAACAATTGAATGGCGACTGATCCCGCTTCGATGACCAGCACAATACCGGCGATTGGTAACAATAAAACAGTGTTGGTGAAAAAAGCAACGACCGCAAGTGTGGTGGTAAGCCCCAATATGCCCGTCTCGCCCATGTAAAATTTTGCCGGCGGAATGTTAAACCACAAAAAAGCGAGAAGCGTTCCGACGAGTACGGCGCAAAACGCGCTTAAAAAAAATTGGCCGCGCGCAAAAGCGATAGCGGCGAAAGTTGCAAATAAAATTGCGAAGATTCCACCCGCAAGTCCGTCAATGCCGTCAACGACCGAAGAACTAAACACACCGAGCAGCACGACGATAAAAATTGGAATGTACCAGCCGTTGATGAAGACGTCACCGACCAGCGGGATGTGCAGCATGTCCCAACCGAGTTTGAAGTGAAACCAATATGCACCGACGAGACCAATCGCCAGCACGACGAGCAGACGATGGCGAAATTTAATGCCACCACCTTTGCCAGAATCACCGAAACCGCCGACCACGAGCAGATCGTCGAGCAAACCGAGCAACGAAGCGGCGACAAAAGTGAAAATTGGAATCCATGTTTGTGAGCGGTTCATGAAATCAAATTGCGCGAGTGCGGTGTCTGGAAACAGACGCGCGCCGAGCCACGCGAGCACCGCGACGATGATGACAGCGCCGCCCATCAAAATGCCAGCCATGCGTGGCGTTGATGTTTCTTTGTCTTTATGAAGCGCGGAAAAAATTGGCGTCGCACTGCCGTCAGGAGCTGTGGTGCGCACCGTTTTTTTCCAACATTTATATTTAAACAAAATTTTTGCAACGAATGGTGCGGCACTCAATGCAACCAAAAAACCAGCGAGGGAGAGTGTGGCAATGGTGATGAGCGCTGAGCGTGGATCCATAGTTTCTTACGCGTGCTACGCGCCGTTCGCGCGAATGACAAGCAGTCCAAACCACAAGGCGGCAACGGCGAGTGGCACGAGGTGCCACACCACGATGAGCGCAGCGGTGCGAGACGTTAACAACAACACGTTTCCAATCAACGTATTGATGAATACGTATGCAAGCAACACGGCGGGGAGAAGTAACGCTAGAT
>MFQD01000038.1:0-2984 GCA_001782975.1 Candidatus Magasanikbacteria bacterium RIFCSPHIGHO2_02_FULL_50_9b | reverse complement strand
CAACGGAGTAGTGCAAAAAAACTGGTTGCGGCACGCGCTGTAATTTATACTCAAGCAAAAATGTCAGAACGAACGCAACCAGAAGCGCAAGCGCGACCGGAATCACCACTTCTTTTTTGCGGACAAATAGTTGCCACGGATACCACGAGAAGTTCATGTGTATACGAAATTATTCTTCGCCAATAAACTCGAGATCTTCTTCTTCAACGCCCTCGGCGCGCACCTCCTGTATTTCTGGCACGGCGTCGAGCAGCTCTTGCTCAACACCAGCTTTGAGCGTGAGCGTTGACATCGGGCATCCAACGCATGTTCCCAAAAAGCGTATCATTAAAATTCCCGTTTCATGGTCAAATGACACCATTTCGGCGCCGCCGCGATGGACGGCGAGCATTGGGGCGATGCGCTCGGTGAGCGCTTTTTTAATGTCAGCTTCAATTTCAGCCTGCGATCTTGACATAGGTTCAGTTGCTGGAGTATACTCCCCTCACTATATTTTGGCAATTATTCTGCTATGGCAACAAAAAAATCAGCCGGCTCCACACAACTGGGGCGCGACTCGCAGTCGAAACGATTGGGCGCTAAGCTCCACGACGGCCAGACCGCGCGCTCCGGACAGATCATTTTTCGCCAACGCGGCACCAAAGTCCATCCGGGCAAAAATGTGCGTCGCGGTAAAGACGACACGTTGTATGCAGCGATCGACGGGCTTGTTTCGTTTACCCGACGTAAGGTTACGGCGTTTGACGGGTCATTGAGACTGCGAACATTCGCGAACGTGAAGGCGAAATAATAAATACAAATCAACAAACAAAAGGTGCGTATCATTCGCTTTTGCACGAGAGGCCAGCAACGTGCACGCGAAGAATACGCACCTTTTTGTGCTGCATTGACATTTTGTGTCAGCAGTGATACTCTTTGTTGTTGCCGCTTGAGGCAACTCACAAACGAGGAAGGAGGCCACACGGCGAGCGGCATCACTACCGTGACGAACAGCTTTCAGGACGTGCTCGTGCAGGCCAAGCTTCTGTGGTGCGAGCGGCGAATCGCGTACCTCAAGGAAACGCTGCACGCGGAGGAAATCTCGGCTGATCATGCAGCCAAGGCGCAATACACGCAGCGCTTGCAAGATGAAATCAGTCAGACTCGGCTGATGATCGCCCATCTCACCGTGTATGGCACCGAGGGGTGCGAGATGGCGGGTGATGATCAGTGCGCCGTCGAAGAGATTCGTGTTGGCGTGGAAAAGCGCCTCGATACTTTTTTCGACAAGGTGCTATTGACTGCAGTCACCGCGGGCATGTGCGTCGGCGCGCCGACCGGCTTTATCCTTTCTCATCACGCACTCGGCCTTCTGACCGGTTTAATTCTCGGCGTAATGCTTGCCGGGTTTACTGGACACTGGATCGCGCGCAAGAGCATTCCTCGCGTGAGGCAGAAGTTCAACGTGATCGTCGCCAAAGACCATGAGCGTCACGCATCGTGCAAGACGCCAAAGCTCATCAGTGAATCAGATGCAGATCTCATCGCGGCATGGGTTTCACACAAGATCAACGGTGTCCGCGAAACTGCAATCAGTGATTCGTCGCCCATGGGAAAAATGCTCGTTCAGCTCCAGCGTCGGATGCAGGAAGCGGCAAACCTCGAGGCAGCATTTCAAGTTCAGGTAAACAGCATTCCGACAGCCGAGAGTGCTCAGCGCACGCTGATCGTGAGTGGGTTGACACGCGCAACGCAGCAACACGAACAGTTGAGCGCAGCACACGGTCGGCTCCAGAAGCGGATCGCGGAAATCAACGCGTTTCTTGATGAGCTTTTTAATCGCGCAGTCGGCGCGTCGAGTTCCGTTCGTCAGCTCGCACTGTTCGAGCGTTTACACGCGCTGGAAGACGCGGCGGCGGCAGATATAGCCGAGGCCGAAAGTCTCGCGTTTCAGACGATTCGACAACTCGAACTGCGCCTCGCCGAAACGTGCGATGCATTCCAGCATTTGCAAGCGGAACCTGCATTTTCCGTTGCGGCGCACGGAACCGAGGGGCTGCCGATGGCAGAACAGTTGCGGCAAATTGATGATGCTGTCGCTGCCGTGGTAGCGTTTGAGCTTCCGTCAGAGACGCTCATCGAAGTTGAAATCGACGACGAGTAGCGTTCAGCTCCATCCCTGTCCCACACACCTCATTCGAGCGAATGCGCAGGTGTGTGGGATGTTTTTTTATGAGTCATTGAGACTGCGGATATTTACGAACATAAAACAAAGTAAAAATAGCATCGTATCATTTAATGGCAAGGTATAGACTTCGCGTGCACGTTGCTGGCCTCTCGTGCAAAAGCGAAGTCTATACCTTGCTTTATTGTTACCGCTGTGCTATCCTCGGCTCATGTCTAAAGCTGGATTCGCGATAATTATCGGCCGCTCGAACGTTGGCAAATCAACCTTGCTCAACGCGCTGGTTGGCACCAAACTTTCCATCATCACGAACAAGCCGCAAACAACCCGTGTGAACACACACGGCATCGTGAACACTGAGGATGGTCAGATTGTTTTTGTCGACACGCCCGGTGTTTTGAAAGGGACGCATGCCGGTTTGTCCGGTCAAATGATTGATCGAGTCAAAACAGCGCTGCACGGTATTGATGTAATCGTCTATGTTGTTGACCCAACAAAGGCAATTGGTTCCGAAGAGCGCTACACGCTGTCACTCATTCGTGGTGCAACGGTTCCAAAAATTTTGGTGATTAACAAAAGCGACTTGCGACGCAGGCCGTATCTTGAAGAGTATCACGCGCTTGGCGCGGACGAATTTTCATCGGTGATCGAGCTGTCAGCGAGCGAGGGTACGCATGTGAAGTCTCTCCTGCGCGCCGCCGTCGAAGCACTTCCCGAGCAGCCGGCGCTCTATCCGGATACACAGCGCACCAATCTAACAAAAGAGCAATGGATCGCGGAGTTGATACGCGAAAAAGCGCTGCACGAATCGCGTGCAGAA
>MFQD01000037.1 GCA_001782975.1 Candidatus Magasanikbacteria bacterium RIFCSPHIGHO2_02_FULL_50_9b | reverse complement strand
TGCTCACAAATACTGCGTGCGTACGCTCTTGTTTTGCCGCAAATTTTTTTTCATATGCAGCACACTGGGATCCCATGCTAAAAATTTCCGCACCTTTGATAAATTCAATTAATTTTTCTTTCACTTCGGATTCAGAAAAAAATGTTTGTTTCACCAGCTTGATCATATTTGTTCTGCGTCGTACATGATTTGAATGAGTTCTTTAAACGTTGTTTTTGGCTGCCAACCCAGTTTTTCGCGCGCTTTTGTCGGGTCACCAATCAAAAGATCAACCTCTGCCGGACGAAATTCATTTGGATCAATTTCAACGAGCACGCGGCCAGTCGCACGGTCAATACCCTGTTCCTGCACTGCGTTGCCCTGCCACACCAAATCAAAACCGGCGATGCGTGCTGATTCTTCAACTAGTTCGCGAACGCTGTGCGTTTCACCCGTTGCAATCACAAAATCATCAGGTACTGACTGCTGCAACATGAGCCACATCGCTTCAACATATTCGGGCGCATAGCCCCAATCGCGCTTTGCATCCAAATTGCCAATGCGCAGCACGCGTGGTTTGCCCGCTGCCATTTCTTTAAACGCGCGCACTGCTTTGCGCGTCACAAACTGGCGACCGCGCCGCGGCGATTCGTGATTAAATAAAATACCGTTGGTCACAAACATGTTGTATGACTCGCGATAATTCACGCCGATTGTGTGCGCAAATAGTTTCGCACAACCATACGGACTTCGCGGATAAAATGGCGTTGTTTCTTTTTGTGGAATCTCTTGCACCTTACCAAACATTTCTGACGTGCCGGCTTGATAAAATTTTACTGGAATTTCTGCGCGATGAATCGCATCGAGCAATGACAGCGTTCCCACCCCATCAACAATTGCCGTATATTCCGGCACGTCGAAACTGACGCGCACATAACTCTGCGCACCTAAATTATAAATTTCATCCGGCTGCACACGCTCGATGATGCGATTCAAGTTGCTCGAGTCCGTGAGATCGCCGTAATGCAACTGCAAAATAGCATTTTTTTCTCGCGCATCCTCAAGTAGATGCTCAATCCGCTCCGTATTGGCAAGGCTCGACCGCCGAATGATGCCATGCACTTCATACCCCTTTGCAAGCAAAAGCTCCGCAAGGTATGAACCGTCTTGGCCAGTGACGCCGGTGATTAAGGCTTTTTTCATAAATCACCCAGATGATACGCCAGAATTTCGACGTGGTCAAGAGGCAAAAATTGCAAAATCGCGCGAAATACCGTATTCTGACCGCATGATTGCAAAGCTAAAACAGCTGGTGCGCAACGCGTTAGCGCGCCTTGAACACCTCATACACCTCGACACTGCCTATATTTTAAAAGGCAGTTTTTGGTTAACCATAGGACAGATTGCCGCAACGGGAACTGGTTTTCTCGTTGCAACCGCATTTGCAAACTTTGTGCCACAAGAAGTCTACGGAAATTACAAATACACTTTGTCCATGGTCAGCATTCTTTCGATCTTCACCTTGCCCGGACTCAATATCGCGGTCGCCTCAGCAGTCGCAAAAGGTGCCGAAGGCAGTTATCTGCGATCAGTGCAAAAAAAAATCCACTGGGGATTTTTGGGCAGCGTCGTGAGCTTTGGCGTTGCCGCGTACTATTATTTTGTGGAATCACACAGCGGTCTTGCACTCGCATTCGTGATCACCGGCGTTTTTTTGCCATTCATGGATTCGGTCGGTTTGTACAACACGTTTTTGCAAAGTAAAAAATTGTTCCGCGAATCAATTGTCTATTTTGTCACGAGTCAGTTGCTCGCCACGCTCTGTATCATTCTGGCAATCATCTTCACCAAACGATTAAACATCATTCTGCTCACCTATTTTGCGGTATGGACTGCGGTGCGTATTTTTTGCTTTTTGAAAACACTGAAAAAATTTCCGCCGAACGCCGTCACTGATCCAGCCACCGATTCATTCGGTACTCATCTGACCATCACTGCTCTGTTTTCAAATCTGACCACCTATCTTGATTCGCTCTTACTCTTTCACTATCTGGGACCAATTCAGGTTGCGGTGTACAACATCGCCGTGTCACCGCCCGAACAAATTAAGGGATTATCAAAAAATATTCCGTCGCTCGTGCTTCCAAAACTTTCGCTGCGGTCAATTCCAGAAATTAATACCGTACTGGCGAAACGGCTCTGGTGGCTCTTTCTGATCGGTCTCTTCAGTTCCGTCATTTATTTTTTCATCGCGCCGCCGCTATTCGCAATTTTTTTCAGAACGTATCATGAATCGCTCTGGTATTCCCAACTGTTTGCCTTCTCGCTCATGTTGCGGTTGCCACTGACGTTTTTAACAACCACTGTTCAATCAAAATTGACCGAACAACGAAAACGCTGGCTGTATTTCGGAGTGATCCCGCAAATTGTTTTGGTCATTTCGCTGTTCAGCTTCACCTATCTATACGGAATTTCCGGAACAATCCTTTCTCGCTACATTTATTTTGCCATTGGTCTCGTTGTGACGATCATGCAGTGGCGTTTTCTGACCAAACAACACGACGAACAAAATTCGTGTAGCTTAAAATAACGCGCACCACTTTTTTTGACACGTTGTTCGATGCATAGTCTGCCGGACAATGAAACGTGCGATTACCATCTCGCCCTTGCGAAGTGACCAGCTCGATCGCTTGCAAAATGCGCTCAGGTGACAACCCGGTCAGCACTGCAGACGCCTCATCCATTGCTTCGGGACGCTCATGTGCCTCTCGAATATTAACGGCAGGAAAATTTAAAATCGCTGCCTCCTCATAAATCGTTCCACTATCAGACACCACGCAAAAAGAATGTTGTTGGAGCGCAATGAAATCAATCAGTCCAAACGGTTTCATTAATTTGACCAACGAATTTAATTTCACTTTCCGCGCTTTAAATCGGAGCGCGGTGCGCGGATGTAGTGTCATGATAATCGGCATTTTGTAGTGTGTCGCAATCAGATTCAGGGCAGTGACCAGCTGCGCAAGCTGACGATCATCTCCTACATTTTCCTCACGGTGAGCGCTGACGATAAAATAGTGATGCTGATTCAATTTCAAAGTGGCGAGAATTGTTGATGCGGTGACCGCTGGCAGAACGCTCTCCAGCACCTCACGCATGGGCGATCCCGTTTTAATCACGCGGTCAGACGAAAAATTTTCGCGCAACAAATTATGACGCGCCAATTCGCTGTACACCAAATTAACGTCACTGATCTGATCGACAATCCGACGATTGATTTCCTCTGGCACGCGTTGATCAAAACAGCGATTACCCGCTTCCATATGGAACACCGGAATTTTTCGGCGCTTCGCCGCGTACGCGGTGATGCAGCTATTCGTGTCGCCGAGCACCAAAAACGCATCTGGCTTTTCCTTTTCCAAAATTGGGTCAATGGCGCTCAGCGCAGCCGCGATCGTTTGCGTTGCATTTTTTCCCGCTGCGTTCAAAAAATAATTTGGTTTACGCAAACCCAAGTCCTTAAAAAAAACTTCGTTGAGTTCATAATCATAATTTTGACCAGTGTGCACGAGCACCTGATTCGTCTCGCGATCAAGCTCTTTAATCACGCTCGAGAGACGAATGATTTCAGGGCGCGTTCCGACAACGGTGAGCACTTTTAATTTTTTGATTTTCATATACTATCAGGAAAGGTATCCGGGTCTGCCGGATCAAATAATTCGTTACACCAAAACAGCGTGATTAAATCTTCGGTGCCGGTGTTAGTGACAGTATGGGAATAAAACGTTGGCATGTCAATGAACACGGGCGCATCGCCAGACACGACAAATCGATCGACGGTATCAGAAAATAGTTTGCGAATCGCGATCTCACCCGTGCCCGCGATCACACAAAATCGCTCTATCTTGCGACCATGGTAGTGGTTACCACGCGTGAAACCGAGTTTCGTATGCGAAAAAAACATCTGTCCGCCGCCACGCTGTTTTACGGCCTCAAACAGTTGCCCGCGATCGTCCGAACGCGCTGCCAAAGGACGCGGATAAAATCCGTGCGCGTACAAAGCGCTGCGCAATGTGTTAAACAGCGCCAAATCAAATGGTGTTGCAAGCAACGGAAATAAATCATGTGAATACTGCTCAAAAAAATCTTTGAGCTTTGCATGCACGGTACCAATGGTGGTATCAGTACCGGCAACGCGCTGCTCGCCAGCAGCCCGCGCACTGATTGCTTCGTGGATGAGCCGCGCCACGTCCTGCGCGTGAATCAGGGTCACCGCTGCTGCAACGTTCACCACAGATTCTTTTCCCGTTGCCAAATCGTAACAAAAAGTAGCGACTGCAGAATTGTATTGTGGCTGCGCATCTTCACCAAAAATATTTGGCAGAATCAAAACACACGCGGGTGTACCCTGCGCCGCTGCCCAGGCGAGCAGTCGCTCGCCAGCTTCACGCTTTGATTTTCCATATGCCGTGTCACGCGCGACGTGTGTTGATGACGAAAAAATAATATGTGGTTTCGCCTGTGTCGTCTCGCACGCGGCGAGCAGTTCTTCCATCAAGCGTTTGTTTGTTTCATACAATTCCTGATCATCGCCGCGATTCATTCCGGCAAGATGCACGATCGCATCCGCACTTGCAACGGCGGCTTCCCGTTTTGAGATGTCTGCAAAATCATCACGGCCGAGCGACACCACATCAATTTCTGCGTGCGAAAAAAAATAACAGCGCAGATGCCATCCCAAAAAACCATCTGCTCCGGTAATGACGAGCTTCATACTCTATGATCGTCGAAACGATTGCGCGACCGCCTTCACATACGGCAACGCGCCGATAAGTTGCACCACCTCGGCGCGGCTCAATCGAGTTGTATTTTCCGAAGTGTAATCATTCGTGGCACTCAACCGCGTGCCGCGTTCATAAAATTTTTCGTATTCAAGACCAATCTCATTGTTGATGCAATAATAATCGCCCAAATCAACGGCGCCGACAAGCTCGCTTTTGCTCGCCAATGCCTCATGCAATTTCTCTCCCTTTCGAGTGCCGACCACCTCAATTTTGTTGCTCGCCCCAAAAATTTCAAGCAGTGCGTGCGCAACATCCTCGACCGTTGCTGCTGGCGCTTTTTTGATAAAAATATCTCCCGGCTGACCTTCCGTGGTCGCCAGCGCAACCAGATCAATGGCGTGTTCAAGCGACAACATAAAACGGGTCATCATCGGATCAGTAATCGTGATATTTTTTCCGGCGGTAATTTGGTCAATGAACAACGGAATGACCGAACCGCGTGATGCCATCACGTTACCATAGCGCACCCCACAAAACACCGTTGAGCCGCTCGTGCGCGAACGCGCGATCATCAATTTTTCAGCAATCGCTTTTGACATCCCCATCACATTGATCGGATACACTGCCTTGTCCGTGCTGAGAAGCACCACTTTTTTAACGCCATTTTTTTGCGCTGAATCAAAAATGTTTTCTGTTCCCAAAATATTTGTCTTCACCAGCTCCATCGGAAAAAATTCGCCCGTGGGTACCTGTTTCAACGCCGCAGCATGAAACACAAAATCAACGCCCTGACAGGCGTGCATCGTGGCGTCGCGATCGCGAACATCACCGATGAGATATGAAATTTTCGGTGAATCAAATTGTTGGCGCATGTCGTGCTGTTTTTTTTCATCACGACTAAAAATTCTCACTTCTTCGACGGTCGGATCGTCAATCAGCCGACGCGCATACGTCATCCCAAATGAACCGGTGCCACCGGTAATTAAAATTTTTGACATAGTGCTATGCAAATATTTTTATCGCATCAATCAGTTCGACCTCGGTATGCGTTTCAAGTTCCGTATGGCGCTTCACATCGCTCATCGTGTATGGACGCACCACTACTTTGTAGCCGAGCCCCTCGAGCTCCTCGACTTCCCACCCGCATCGATGCGTCTGAAATTCATGACCGCCATATCCTAAGATGTCGATATTTTGCGGAATAAATCCTTTCGGCGTTTCAAAAATTACCCCTTTACGCGCAATCGCTTCGCACTGCTTGATCATGCTGAGCGATTCGTCTTTTTCAAGATGCTCGATGATGTCGAGCCCGATCACCAGATCAAAACTTTTTGGCGGAAAAATTTCGCTGAGCTTGCGCACATCGTATTTCACCAACACATACGGCACGTCCGCCTCAATATGATTAAAATATTCTTCAAACAAATCAACACCGACGCGAATCTGCGCATCGATATATTTTGATTTCAACGATAAGCCGCAGTCAACGTCAAGCACGGACACAATCTCGCCCGGCTTCCATGGCCAGTGTCCGGCGTCGGTAAAAATTCGCTCTATGGTGTTCACTTTCCAGTCCTCTTTTGGCATACAAATTTTATTGAAGTGTCCGCAGCAATCCAACGATTTTTTCAACCTGAATGTCCCACGTCAGCTGCTGCTGAACAGTCTGCAACGCATGATATCCCAAGCGCTCTCGAACGTCAATTGATCGAAGTTCCAGAAAACAGGCCAAAAGTGCGGCCATATCTCCCGGGTCATACAGTAATCCGTTCTCGCCGTGCCTGATGATACGATGACAATCGCTGGTTCGCGCCGCAACAACTGGCTTGCCCATTGCCATAAACTCAACCAATTTTGACGGAAATGAAATACGATTCACCTCGGTGTCTGGGCGCGGAATGACCAAAATATCGCAATCAATCAGCGCGCGCGGCACGTCGCCGTATTCAAGTGGCCCCAAAATCTGGACACCCATACCCATGTCTGGATGTTTTTTTTCGCTGCTCACCACCACGAGTTCAAATGTGCGATCTATTTTTTGCAATTCAGCAAACGCGGCAGCCAAAAATGGCAGCCCTTGCCATAGCCGTGAGTTACCCGCATACCCAATAATAATTTTGTCAGGCGTTCGTTGCACGAGACCACTCGACGAAATATGCGGATTAAATAACGCAGGATCAGCGCCGCCAAATATCGTGATGACCCGTTTGTTATCGCGCGTTAAAATTTCCGTTGCTGTGTCGCTGCACGTGGTGATCGCATCACACTGTCGATAAAAAAACCGAAGCCATGTTTTTTGAAACCAATACGCAACGCGCGAAATCGATCCATACAGTCGCGCCTCTTCCTCAATGAAGCCATGCATCTCAAGCAGCACCTTCGCACGCGTAAAAAAAATAATCGGCAACAAATAGTACGCCGTTGCGGCGGTGTGACCGATGACCACATCGATATTATTTTTTTTGATCAGCTGAAAAATCGTGATCAAATCACGAATATGATTGTTAGTGAGCCGCGTGTGATCGCGCAAATAATCAACGCGCTCGTCCCAGGTGCAGACGGTGAGCGCGACATCGGGGCGTGCGTCGAGTCGGGTCAAAATGCTCCGCACCCGAATGGGAGTTCCTCGATTCTCTGACAACCGCGAGCGGAAAATCGACAATACACGTAGCTGTTTCATACGATAAAATTCAAAATTGCGTGTGCACGTGCATCCCATGTGTGCGTGCGCACGACTTCAAATGCACGCCGAACTTTTTGCTGCGCCTGTTCGGGATGCGCAAAAACCTCCTCTATTGCTCGTGCAAGCGCGACGGCGTCGCCCGGTGGCACAAGCGTGGCGCTTGATTCATCAACGATCTCTCGAATACTTGGCAAATCTGACGCGATAATTGGTTTTTGCGCAGCCATGTATTCAAACAGTTTCATGGGCGACGTCGCATACACCGATTCTTCGGTTACCGGAACGTTCGGCAGCACTAACAAATCAGCAGCCGCAAGATAGTGTTGTACCACATCGCGGCGCTGATGGCCGACACAGCGTATGCGCGAATTAATTTTTTGAAGTTTTGCGACGTCAGCGTCCAGACCGCCCACAAAAATCACTTCGGTGTCTGCGGGCAACAATGCAGCAGCCGCGGCTAAAACGTGAGCCCCCTTCCATTCATATAAGTGGCCAACGTATACAACATACTTTTTTTCTGGTGCAAGCCACAACGCCGCACATGCACTCGCTCGCGCTTGGTGCTCCGGAATATCAACAGCATTTGGAAAAACCACAATTTGCTCGGCACCAACGCCACACGTTGTTTTCAAAAAATTCGCCTTCCACTGATTCGTTGAAATAAATTTCGCAATGCCAGCAATAATCAGTCGATAGAAAAAAATATGTTTCGTCGGAACCGCATGCACCTCAAGCACCGTTCGTTTAAAATATTTCAAAAAAAATAATGCGGACTCGTCGCGTGAGTAATAGACGTCAGCGGTGTGCCGCAACCCATACACCAGACAGGCACAGGCAAACCACGCTGTCTGAATGTAGTATCCCCCTTTGCCAAGCCACAACACATTCATGGTCGGCACCCAACTGATCGTGAAGGTGCGCGCTACGCCGTAATACGAAAATGGATCATCAGACAAATTATTTTTGCGCCGCGGCAACACGAGATGAACGGCAGCACCAGCTGCTGCAAACGATGCGCACATTTTCATAATCTGAAATCCATGTGCTTTTTCAGTCGGGATGCGTGCGTTGGCAAAATAAAGTATGTTCACAAAAATTACAGATTAATTGTTGAGCGGATCACATACAGCGGACGATTTGCGACGCTCTCTTGCAGGTGGCTGATGTACAGCGCCATCAATCCGATGCAAATCAGAATAATACCAACGAGAAATAATATCATGATCGCCAACATCGCCGTACCGGTAATTTTGAGCTGGAGTGGATCAGCCAAAAAAAACATATCGATCACCACAAATAATCCGAGAATTCCGGACAGCGCGGTGATACTCGCGCCAAGATATCCGGCAAGATGCAATGGAAACATGCTGTGCGCCACAAGAGCAGCGCCGGCGAGCGCAAATAATTTTTTGCCGCTGTATTTCGCAACGCCATTTGTGCGCTCTGGCGCGATAAAGTGAATGTACTCTTTTTTGAATCCAAGCCAATCGAGCAAACCACGCGCGATTCGACGTCGTTCGCTGCATGTATTAAATACCGTAATGAGTTTTCGGTCAATCAGACGAAAATCAGTTTCCCCAGACAAAAAATTGACGTCCCCGAACAGACGCATCACGCGAAAAAACAAGTGGGATCCGATTTTTTTTATCATGCCCGCGCCGATCAATTCATCACGAACCCCGATGACCATTTCACCGCCACGTTCCCACGCGGCGATAAACTCCGGAATGAGCTCTGGCGGATGTTGCAAATCAGCGTCCATGATAATTGCCGCGTCGCCCTGCGCGTAATGTAATCCGGCGGTAATGGCGATTTCCTTGTTAAAATTTCTCGAAAATTCAACGCACTTGATGCGTTGGTCGTGCGCCGCACACGCCGCAATCTCGCGCGCCGTTCCGTCAGTGCTGCCATCATTCACAAAAATAACTTCAAATTGATATTGTGGCAACTCATCAACCGCGTGCCGCACCGCGTTGATGATCGTCGTGATATTTTTTTCCTCGTTGAGTGCAGGAATGACCAGTGAAATGAAACGGCTCATAGCCAGCGAATTTTTTTAAGAAACTGCTTCATCAACAGTGCATTGTAGAAATGATAATCGAGTTCATAGCGCCACGGCAAACGCTTCCCGCTTCCCCAAAAAATATTTCGGATCGATCGAAATGCATACAACACTGATACGCCAAGGTGACGCGCTGCAAATCGCAGGTACTCACGCACGCTCATCTCGCTATGTAACTCAGCTTCAATTTGAACGTAATACCGTTGTTTTCTGCGGCGCGCTATCGGGTCAGTCGTCACCGGAACCAGCATAGCGTTGCGCAAGCTACCGATTGGCATCCCTGCTTTCACTGCAATGCGCTCGTGAACTTTTTTGATGAAACCATTGGTGGCGTCAAGATGAAAAAAGCGCATCTGTTTGTTCGGATAGGTGCACGCGCGCTCGATGACCTCACCATCCAGTGTATATTTCCGCGGAATCCAATATGCGCCGGGTGGCGTCTGCGCTCCAACAAGGTCAGCAATTTCCTGAACAACAGCCGACGTCAATAACTCATCAGAATCAACAAACGCAAACCATTTGTGGCGTGCTTGTGCGACCCCTTGATTGCGAATGGCGGCAAAGTCACCGATGGTATTCAACTTTTTTTGATGTTGTGCCTGTTGATCAATAATCTCGGCGTGAAACCGTGCCGCGATTTCGCGCGTCGCATCAGTACTCTGTCCGTCAATCACGATGATCTGATCAAAACTTTCCAGTGACTGAAGCGTCCGCTCAAGCGTGGCCGCTGAGTTGTGCGTTAACACCTCGATGGTGCACGGAATTTTATGCAGCCGTTCCATATGATGAAATTATTTTTGCAACAAACCGCGTGAGGTTGTGATCGCGCACCACAATCTCGCGCAATTTTTCGCCGAGCGCGGTGCGCTCTGAAACCGTTTTACGTTGCATCTCGAAAATTTTATCAGCGAGCGCTGCCGAATCCTGAACCGGAAACATAAGCTGCTCAGTGTACGGACCCAAAACCTCGATCAGCGCTTCATTGCACGTCAAAATCGGCACACCACAAGCCATGGCCTCAAGCACTGCCTTGTCCAAACTTCCAGTCAAACTAGTGTTCACAAACAAATCCGCCTGTTGCAGCGTTTGAACAATATCCGTGTTCGAACGAGAACCAGCAAATGAAATGGTATGCGGTAAGCCAGCTGCTGCGACGCGCTCGACGAGAGCGTGCGCATACCCCTCTTGCGCAGCCAATCCAGCACCTCCGACAATAGTCAGCTGAACGTCCACATTTTTTTCTTCGAGAATCTTCACTGCATCAATCACTGTTTCATAATTTTTAATCGGCGAAATACGACCAACGCTCACTAATGAAAATTTTTTTTCGCCAAATTTTGTCGACGCTGGTTTAAAAAAATCAGTATCAATACCCTGACCGACAACTACTTTCTTTGAACTCAAAATTCTGAAACCACTGACCGTTGAAGTGAGAACGCGGTGTGCGAGTGCGGTTGCGAGATGGAGCAGTAGTGGCACAGAGCCATGCGCGTACCACAGCGCGATTTTTTTTCCTAACACGCGCCATAACAATCCGCCAAGCACGACATACTCATAGTTCATGTGCACGAACACTGAATCATAGGTGCCACGCTCGCGCCAGATCACCTGAAAAAAATTTTTCAAATACTGTATTCGTGACGCACCGCGCTCCTTGCCGAGCGAAAAAACACGCACATTCGGTGGCAATGAGGACTCTCCCTGATATAAACACAAAACAGTCACCTGCTCAGCCTGAGCGGCGAATTCCTGAACCCACCGATGCATGAAGCCGAGCACATCGTCGCGGCGGTCAATTTTTTGCGTGAGGATTAATAATTTCATGATGTGAAATCGGGCTAGCGGGATTTGAACCCACGACCTCATGCACCCCATGCATGCGCGCTACCAACTGCGCTATAGCCCGCAGATTCGAGTGGCGCCAACCATACCTTACACCCGCTCGTCCTCGGTGTACACATGTACAAATTCGCTCTTGTCGTAGTCGTGAATTTCGTCGGGTTTAAAAAATCGCGCAACTTCCGCACGCGCATTTTCCACCGTGTCAGATGTGTGGATCACGTTGCACGCAACACTCATCGCCAAATCGCCGCGAATTGAACCAGCTTCAGCTTGACGAGCCTTGGTGACACCGGTAATCAAACGCACTGCTTCAACAACTTCAAGCCCTTCCAAACAGAGTGCCACAATTGGCGACGACATCATGAATCGTTCAACACCGGGATAAAACGGTTTCCCCGAAATATGTGCATAGTGTTCACGCAGCACTGCTTCGTCAAGCCGCATCAATTTTAAACCAACAACTTTGAGCCCCTTCATTTCGAACCGTTTTAAAATCTCACCAATCAAGCCGCGTTGCACTGCATCGGGCTTAATGAGCACAAGAGTTTTTTCGTACAGGCCTTCAAATTTCATAGATTTGACATGATATTGGCAAGAGTGTATCAGATTTTTTGACTCTCTGCAAGAGCCCCTTTATACTGTCCACATATGAAATACAAAACGCTCAAGCTCGCAGCGCTCACCGCTGCATTTATTATACTCGGCGCCGGCTGCTCATCAACACAAACGCCAGCCCCACCTGCCGCAACTGGCCCACAGCCAACAACCGTTGCAATCACATTGAATCCGCAAGGTCTGGACAAAAAAGAGGTCACCATCAAAGTTGGCGACTTGGTCGAATTCCGCAACAGCGATCTCAAGGCACACAGCCCTGCATCCGATCCGCACCCATCACATACCGCATATCCAGAATTTGATGCAAAAGGCGGGTTGAAGCCAGGTGACACATGGACATTTAAATTCGAAAAAGCAGGAACATGGAAATTTCACGACCATGCCGCTGCCAAGGACAAAAAATTTCAAGGTGTGGTCATTGTTAAATAATCACCCGCGATCAAACTGACCGCAAAAAACTTTTTTTGCGCCAATCAGTCGTTCCGTCTGGCTCGTAGGAATAGGTTGGTTCCGACGAGCCAGATTTATTTTCATTGTCGATCAAGTTTGAATCAATCTCATCAATAAACTGCGATGGCGACACCATCAGTTCGTGTTGTCTACCGCCGATCACCACATAGGACAGATATAAATTTTTCCGTGCGCGTGTCAAGGCAACATAAAACAATCGACGCTCCTCTTCGACGCCGCCGTCTTCGAGCAATGCACGCTCATTTGGAAACGCACCGGCAACTAAATTGATCAGAAACACCGTGTCCCATTCAAGTCCTTTTGCCTGATGGATTGTTGACAACACCACTTTGTCGTCGCCAGCCAATGTTTTCCCGCGATTCTGTTCTTGCAGCGCCGTTTCGGCAAGAAATGATTTCAGATCAGTCAGCCGATCGGTAAAGGTTGCAAGCTGTTCAACATCATCAAGTCGATCTCGATAATTTTGAAACTCATGCTCCGCATACGCACGATACGCCTGATCCTTAATGATCCGAATCATCGTACCAACATTCTCGTGGTGGAGTGATAATTCCCACAGCGTTTTTGTGATCACTGCCCATCCGCCAGCGCACCGCTTTTCAACTTCGAGTCCTGCATCGCCATGAAGCAATTCAGACACAGATCCAAATTGCTTCAAACGATCATACAATTTCCGCGCTGACTCAAGTCCAATACCCTCTTGCTGCACCAAAATTCGATGCCACGCGATCGAATCTTTGGTTGAGGTGTATGCACGCAAATACGCAAGCACATCTTTAATATGTGCGCGCTCAAAAAATCGCTGACCACCCCGATAGTCGTACGGAATATTTCGCCGCGTCAACTCAACTTCAAGTGGCTGTGAATGAAATGTTGAGCGAAATAATATGGCGATCTCGTTTAATTTATGGCCGAGCCGCCGCAAACGGGTGATGCTATCTGCGATTTTTTCTGCTTCGAGTTCTGCCGTATCTGAACGAAGTAACATCGGTTTTTCATACGGCGCCAAAATTCCGAGCAACTCTTTTTTGTGCTGCCGCTCATTTTGTTTAATGACATGATTCGCGACCGCAAGAATTTGCGGCGTTGATCGGTAGTTGGTTAACAAATGAAACACGCGCGCTCCGACGTAGTGTTTTTCAAAATCCAAAATATTTGCAATGTCCGCGGCGCGAAATGAATAAATTGATTGTGCGTCGTCGCCGACCGCGAGCACGTTGCCGTGAACCGCAGACATTTTTTGAATAATTTTTGCCTGCACGCGATTGGTGTCCTGATATTCGTCAACCAAAATATATTTGAACTGCTCGGACAACCGGTGCTGCACCTCCGGATGTTCAGAGAGCAGCTTGAGCCACAAACACAGCAAATCATCAAAATCCGCAAACCCGCTTTCACGCTTGCGTGTTTCATAGACACGCAGCACATTCGCAATGTCAGTCGCCACCCCAAATGCACTCGGTCGCTTCACATCAATCGCCTCTTCAACAGAGATCATCGCGTTGCGCGAATAGGAATAGATGTCCGCAATCACTGCAACGGACGGAAACTTGCGCGCCTTTGGATCAATCCCCTCGTCTTTTAAAACCTGTGTTAACAAATTGCGCGAATCTTCAGAATCGATAATCGTGATGTGTGATGCAAAACCAAGCAGCGTGGCATGACGCTGCACAATGCGGTAGCCAATATGATGAAACGTGCCGCTCCATAACCCTTGCGGCGCAGCGCCATTCAATTCAGTCACGCGGCCAGCCATTTCTTTTGCTGCTTTGTTCGTGAATGTCAGCAATAAAATATTTTCAGCCGGAACGCCACGCTCGAGCAAATACGCAACGCGGTACGTGATGGTTCGCGTCTTTCCAGACCCCGCGCCGGCGAGAACCAAACAAGCGCCGTCCCCCTCGGCAACAACCTGAAACTGTTCCTCATTGAGTTCCTTCCTAAAATCAATCGGCATATGTTGTAATGAGCACTCACTCTATCACAAGCACTGCCGGAGTACCAGTTGGCAACGCATCATGATCTTCGCCATTGTTCCAATCAGCCATCGATGACATAACAACTGAAACTTTGTACACATAATTTTCGCCAAACTGCGTTCCCGGATCATTCGTGATCACATCGCCACGCTCAGTAAATCCACGAATGACATACATGTGGTACTCTGGCCCACCATTTTTAAAATGCGGATTTTTTAACTGCTTGCCGTTTGCCGGAACAATCACCGGATGTCCAGCTGCAACCTCGGCGCGAATCATCGCGATTGTCGGGCGTTCGATCACGCGCACTTTTTTGTACCCCAAATATTCGCGTGCGATCCGTGCCGTCTGTTCGATGCTCGTGCTTTCAAAATAACCGAATGTATTAATTTCCCAATCGCGCATTTTTTCGAGCTCAACTTCCATCTGATCAGTTGAATATTTTTTCTCTTTTAAAAACGCATGCACCCCAAGCACCGCCGCCTCTTCGCAATAATCTTCATGGTACACATCCCAGTTTTTTTTCGGTGCCTGCGGAAAAAACGCAATGTCCAAATTGAACGCGCCCGTTGAGGGCAATGCTTTTTGCACTAAGGGCTCAGTTGAACTTGCAGTAATTGCCGCTGCTTTTTTTGG
>MFQD01000036.1:24089-24485 GCA_001782975.1 Candidatus Magasanikbacteria bacterium RIFCSPHIGHO2_02_FULL_50_9b | reverse complement strand
ACCGGCTTTTTGGTTGAGCGTGGCAACGCCGAGGCTCTTGCTACGACGCTTGAGCGCGTGTGGCAGATGTCACCGAGTGAGCGCGCAGCAATCGGCCGACGCGCTCGCGGGTTTGTGGACACGGTCAGAAATCCGGAGCTATACTATGAGGGACTGATGGATCTGTTTGGAGGGCTAAAAAACGGCTCAAACTAGACATTTTTTTGTCCACAGCAAGTCTAGACAGAAGCGGCAATTTGTGGTAGTCTTATTGGTTATGAACAACCGACCACTCCACATTGCATTTATCGGACAAAAGGGCATTCCAGCACTCTGGGGTGGTGTTGAGCGTGCAACGGAAGAACTGGCGGTTCGCATCGCGGCTGCTGGCCATTTTGTCACGGCATATTGCCGGCC
>MFQD01000036.1:19770-24080 GCA_001782975.1 Candidatus Magasanikbacteria bacterium RIFCSPHIGHO2_02_FULL_50_9b | reverse complement strand
GCCGCACCGGCTCATGTTTCACCATGGTATTCGGTTGAAGCATGTGCCGAGTATTCACACCAAACATCTGGATGCAATTTCGCACGTGTTTTTTTCCCTCATCAATGCACTGTGGAATTGTGTTGATGTGATTCATTTTCAAGGAACTGGTCCATCGTTGCTTGCGTGGATCCCGCGCGTCGTCGCGCCGCGTGTGCGTGTGCTGGTCACCGTACATTGTTTGGATCGCAAATTGCACAAGTGGAATTGGTTTGCGCGGTTTGCTTTTTTTATCGGCGAATATATTGCGGTGCGATGTGCGCATGAAATTTTTGTGACGTCACGTACGTTGCAAACATACGTTGCACAGGAGTGGGGACGTGACGCAACCTATTTACCAAATGGTGTGTTTGTTGATAATGAAAAATTTGGTTTGGAATCAGAACTTGCTTTTTTTGGTGTCGAGCCGCAGCAATATGTAGTGTGCGTCGGTCGGTTTATGTATGACAAAGCGCAGCACGAAGCCATTGAGGCATTTATTCGTGCGAAAGCACGCGGTGGTGCGACGATGGCGTCGATCAAATTGGTTCTGGTTGGTGATGCGTCTGCCGATGATTCGCCGTATCGCGCCGTGCTTGAGGAATTAGCAGCTGGTCGCGACGATATTGTGTTTGCCGGCATGCAATCAGGTGTTCGATTAAAGGCGCTCATGAAATATAGTCGCGCCGGTTTATCGCTGTCATATTCCGAAGGTATGCCACTCGTCGTGCTTGAGCTCGCGGCTTATGCAGTGCCGCTTGTTTTGTCAGACATTGACGCACACCGCGAAATTTTTGGAGATTTGCACGCGTATATTGCGCTTGGCGACATTGATCGCGCGGCGACGCAACTTGAAATGCTCGTGCGAAATTTTGATGAGGTGCGTGTGATCACCTCGATCATTGCGCATCGCATCCGTGAGCAATATCAATGGGATGTCATTGCGGCGCGCTATGGTGTTTCGCTCGTTGCGCTTCGCGGTGTTAGCGGGCGTAGTACGATAATTTCATCTAGTCCGTTCGCATCGACATCGCGAGTGAATACGGCGACTGATTCATTCAGCGCACGCTGAATTGAAAACGAATTTTTTAGTGCGCCCGCGCCGGTGAAAATTTGTATCACCATTTTGTCCGGTGTTGTAACGATGACGACAATATCGCGTGGACCGGTTCTCGTGAATTGACCGGTGGTGACCACGACACGCGCGTTTTGAAGATCAGTGACTGGGTGTATTGCCGCAATTTTTTTTCTGCCACTAAAAATTTTTATTTCTGTTTTTTCTGAACGGCCGGATACGGTGAGGCGCTCTGCGGTCGCCGTATCAAAAACTTGAGAACTGAATGTGCGTTTAAATTCTGGTTGCACTATTTTTTTTGCGCGGCCACGTTTTGCAATGGTGATCGGTGCGGAAATTTCAGTGCCGGTGCTCGTATACACGGACGCAACGACGGCCGGATGTTCAAACGGTGCGGCAATTGCGCGCGACTCAATTAAAGGGCGTTGGAGTGAGCTAATTTTGTCTGTCGTGGTCACCACACCAACCGTGCCGAATGGCGCATCATACTCATCGTGCCACCATGTTTGTGCATGGGATTTTTCGCCGCCGTCAAATGAAAAAAATGCGTCGAGCAGCAGTGCTGACGCAAGGCTATACTGCATGGGTATGACACTGGTGATTTTAGAATTGATGACTACAACGGCAGGTTTCGGGGCGCGTGCGGCGCGGAACGCTTCGATGCGCGTCGCGGTTTCATTAAAATCTCGATCCTGAAAATTTTCAATCACCACGCCGTCAAGTTCCGTGAATTTGGTGCTGCCATTGCCGAACAGAAGCGCGTTCGGCGCGCGCAGGCGCAGGTACGCAAGCAGTGCATGCATATCGCGCTCCCACGCCGCGTTTGCCTTGTCCGGAGCGTCGACAACACCGTCGCGTTTAAGGTCAACATCACCCACATACCACGTCACGCCATCCCAGACATTGTCCAGCATGATGCCATCCCAGACACCGGTTGACAGAATTTCTTCCTGAATATATTCAGGCAAAATAAATTTCCAGTCAGTGGTGACGTTGAGCATCTGTGTGTTCGGCCAAAACGAAACGCGTGTGCCGGTCGCATTTGTTAAAAAAAGTTCGTCGCTCAGGCGCGCCTGTAATTTGCCGCGCAACGGTGCTTCGTTGGTGAGCCGTTCGTTTAGTTCATGAATTTCGTTGCTCGAAACATACGCTAAAATTTTGATGTGTGGATTGCGTGCGCGCATCAGTTGCAGCAATTTTTTTTGTCGCGCGCCAACTTCCGCGTCCAGCACCACGAGATCCCAATTGGCGAGCCGCTCCGCGTCATCACGCGTGATGACCCATGACAAAAAAATGTTCGCGAGTTGTGATGCAAAGGGGCGAGCGGCACTGATCGGTGTGGTTGAAGGAATCACGAGTGTTGCGATGAGCAGCACAATCGCGCAAATTTTTTTCATACGACAGACATTCCACATTATAGCGGAAGTGTTTCGTTTTGTGAGGGGCGCGTCGTAGCACCGCGTTTGGTATTTGTATTGGAATTGGTCGGTGGTTTTTGTTTCACCTCAACACGATCATTTGGTCGCACGGAAAATAAACTTAAATTTTTGCCAGCCGCATCGGCTGATTGCGCTAGTATTTCCGGATTCGGCGCGTAGATGGTGTTACGGATTTTCCATTGGTCAACGTATTGCCCGATCCCATTGGTCTGCATTTTGTTGTTGATCGTCGTGCTTTTGCCAGACCACGCGAGAAGGCTTTCAAAGCTGATTTTGTACCGACCCTGCACGACCACATACGAAAGCGTGTTTTGTTTGATGGCACGTCGGATCGTCTGCGCATTCACGCCAAACAGTTTTGCTGCTTCTGAGATCGAAACTCGGATTATTTCATGTGCTGACATAGTTCGCGGAGTATACAATGTTGTATACAACAAGTCAAAAATTTAAGCAAAAAGGCTGATCTTTGCCAATTGACAAAAAACTGATAATTCCCTATAATTCCCCCCAACTTCTGCTCGGCGTTTTCGCCGATCTGTAACACTTTTGCCTCTCATTACGTCTTATTACATGAGCAGCCTATTGCGCGACAAATACCTGATCTACCGAATCCAGACCAAACGAGACGCACAGGCGTACGCTGAGCTGTATGATCGGTATGTGAGCGGCATATACCGGTTCATCTCTTTTAAGGTTAACTCCAAGGAAGAGGCGCAGGATCTGACCTCAGAGGTGTTCTTGCGCGCATGGCACTATTTGCTCGAGAGTCGCGACGTGGCAAGTTTCACCGCTCTCATATATCGCATAGCGCGCAACCTCGTGATTGATCACTACCGCAGTCGGCGCGCGACCATTTCGCTCGATGAGCAACGCGAGCACGATGATGAGGAGACGAAAAGTCCGACTGACATGGGCGAGCAGATTAAGCTCATTGACCTCAATCTCGACGCATCAGCAGTGATTGACGCGATGAAGCACATGAAAGAAGAGTACCGCGACATAATGATGTTGCGTTACATCGAAGAGTTGACCACGAGCGAGATTGCAGAAATTGTCGGCAAGTCTCATGTCCATGTGCGCGTGCTACTCCATCGCGCGACAAACATACTTAAAACCATTTTAGAAAAACATGAACCACGATGAGGTCGTACAACAGATGAAGTTGCTGAAAGGTGCCGGCCACGCCGCGCATCCGGATTCAGCATGGGTGAACGCAACGCGTTCGCGTTTGTTGCAGCACATCTACCAGACGACTGAAGAAATTCCAACGCGCGTGTTAACGCTCAATCGCCTGTGGTTAGTCTTATCATTAATTTTGCCGCAGCGCACGGTGTATGCCGTGGTGCGGCCAGCTTTTATTTTTGTGCTGTGTTTTGGGCTCGGCACTGCGGGTTGGATCACGACGGTTACTGCGTCTCTTGAGAGTTTGCCTGGTGACGCGCTGTATCCGGTTAAAATTGCCACCGAGCAAACACAAGTGGCAGTTGCACAAGCATTTCAGGGTAATGAGGCGTCAGCTGGTTTACGTGTTTCATTTGCAACGCGTCGCGCTGATGAAGTGACGAAAGCGATCGCCGCACCGGCGTCGAATGATGTGGAGAAAGCAGAAAAACAGGAGCGCGTTGAACGAGCTGTTGAAAATTTAAAATCAGAAGTACAGACCGTGAATGATCAATTAAAAGAAGTGAAACAAGAAAATCCGCAGGCAGCAATTCGCGTCGCGCAAGTGATTGAACGCAAGGTTGATGTTTTGCAACAGTCGCTTGAAGTGGGTGGTG
>MFQD01000036.1:15182-19704 GCA_001782975.1 Candidatus Magasanikbacteria bacterium RIFCSPHIGHO2_02_FULL_50_9b | reverse complement strand
CACCGACAACTACGTCAACGACAACCACCATTACCATCATTGCGCCAATTGCAACAACGACACCAATCACGATATTTTTGGCACCAATTCCCGTGGCATCCGTTGAGCCAACCTTGCCAGAAAAACCAACGAATGATTTTCCGGAGCGGCCGTCAGAATTGAGTCCAGAAGTCGTTGACGCGCCAACGCCAATCAGCATTCAATCATGGGATTAACCGCACACACAATTCAGTGGAGTACAGATGCAGGAGGGGATTTGTACTTCACGGCACACAGGCGCGCGCGAGCGCGCGTGGAAACCGTGAGTACAAATCCTTAAACACACTTGCTGCAAACAAGGTCGACCGGCAACCCCCGGTGCACAGGTGACTTTACAAGGGATTTAGTCAGATAAAATCACATATGAATAGCATTGCAAAAAACGCAAAGCAAGCATTGTCATCACTCGTGGTGACTGCGACCATCCTTTGGTCAATGGGTGCTTCACTGATCGTTGCTCCGCTTACCGCGCATGCAGCACCAGCAGAAGGCTCACTTATCAAGGCAAAAGAATGGGACTCAGTTTACTACTACAAGGCTGGCAAACGCTTCACGTTCGTAAACCTCAAGACTTTCAAGTCTTGGTATAAGGATTTCTCTTCAGTTAAAGTTATTCCATCATCAGAATTGCAGACCTACGGCTTGCAGTCACCTGGTGGTAACATCGTATACCGCCCAGGTACCCGTTTGGTGAAAATCACAACGGATCCTAAGGTGTATGCAGTTACTCCGGGCGGTTCACTCCGCTGGGTCAAGGACGAAGCAACGGCAAAAGCTCTCTACGGCAACGATTGGGCAAAGCGCGTTGACGACGTACCAGATGCATTCTTTACCAACTACTCAGTTGGCTCAGACCTTTCAGGCACTGTCTTGCCAGACGGCTCACTTGTAAAATCAGGTTCAAACTGGTTCTACATTGAAGGCGGCAAGAAGCGCGCAGTCAGCGAAGCAGCATTCGCAAGCAACAGCTTCAATGCGGCTTACGCAATTTCAGTTGCAGATGTTTCAGCATATGCTGATGGCACTGCAGTCGGCGCAGCAGATTTTGCTGACGTCGCACAGGGTGTTGGCCCAGGCTCAACAACCACCCCAGGAACCACGCCTCCAACAGCAACAGGCGCACTTACCGTCTCACTTGCATCTGACAGCCCATCAGGCACACAGTCTGTGGTTGTTGACGCAACAGAAGGTGGTCAGCGCATGGCAAAGATGGCAAAAGTCAACTTTGCAGCAGCAGGTGGTGATGTCAAAGTCACACAAGTTACCGCAAAGCGAACTGGTGTTTCAAAGGATGCAGACGTAGACACACTCTACCTCGCCGATGCATCAGGCAAGATTCTTGCTAAGAACACCTCATTCTCAAGCGGTGTCGCCGTATTCTCGGGCGCACTCTTCACTGTTCCAGCAGGCCAGACTGTTCCAGTTTGGATTATTGAGGACGTGAATAAGGCGTCAGCAGCTGGTTCAACACAAGGTTGGTCAGTTGAAGCAGCAGGTGTCAAGATCGAAGGCACAGGTGCAGTGACCGGCTCAGCAGCTGGCAACTTGTTCTCTGTTGCAGTCGTGACTGACCTCGGTCAGCTTGAGTTTGCAACCTCAACCCCACTTTCAGCAGCTACTGTTGATGCGGGCAAAGTTGGTTACACACTCGGCACATTCAAGTACAAAGCGATCGATCAGGAAATTCTCCTCAAAAAGGTGAAGTTCACCCAGATTGGCTCAATCGCAACAACTGACCTCCAGAACCTGAAATTGCAGGTTGCAGGCGTGCAGTATGATGCGACAAAGCAGCTTGGTACAGACAACACTGTTACGTTTGATTTGACGCTCGACAAAGACGGCAAGGCAAACGCAGACAAGGGTCTCAAGATTCTTGCAGGCCAGACGAAGTTCACTGACCTTGTTGGTGATATCGTTGGCGGCACAAATCGCAACTTCAAGTTCTCAATTCAGAACGAAGAAGATCTCGTTGCATTCGACAACCAATACTTGGTGAATGTTTCGACTGCAGGCTGGAACACCAACGCATTCAACGTTGAAACTCTCGCTGCAACAACGATCAACACCGGTGCGTTGACGATTACTGTCGCAACAGATTCAGCAAATGGTAACGTCGCAACAAGCGCATCAGGCGTCACGGTTGCGAAGTATACCTTTACTGCAGCTGGTGAAGACATGAAACTCACTGCATTGTCAGCAACGACAACTGCATCGGATTACACCAACATCTTCAAGAACGTTAAGCTCATCCTTAATGGTGCTCAGGTTGGTACAACCGCAACGTCATTGACGGCGGGTGTTGCAAATGCATACACCTTCAGCAATAACTTTGTGGTGAAAGTTGGCAAGCCAGCAACACTTGAAATCGTTGCAGACTTGACAGACGCAACACTTGCAGCAAACGAAACCATGGCGTTTCAACTTGTTGCAGGCAGCTCGAATGGACAGGGTCTCGTATCACTGACAAACATCAGCACAACTGCGGTTTCTGCAAACACGCTGACGTTGAAGTCAGGTACGCCGACGGTGACCAAGAGCAATGCGATGGTTGATGCTACTACCGTTAACCCTACTGGTGTTATCAAGGATACTGATCTCACGATCGGTTCATTCGTAATCACCGCAGGTTCAGGCGAAGGTGCAAAGATCACCTCAATCGGTATTCAGGACTACGCAGCTCCGTTAAACGGGCTCTTCAGCCGCTTACGTTTGCGTGGTTTGAAGGATGGTAAGGTAGTAAATCTTGCTCCTGAAGTTGGTACCTTAAGTGCAGCGAGCTCAACGTACACATTTGCTTTGAGCGACGCGATCTCGGTTGCAAAGGGTGGCCAGTTTGTCTTTGATGTTGTTGCAGATGTTCTCTCAACAACTTCATCAGACAACTTGTCAATCGCTGCATATCCAGTGGTTCAGGTCAAAGACGCAACTGTTGCGTACCAGACCACTGATACTGGCCAGAGCGGTACCATTGCATTGACCGGCACAACAGGTGTTGGTCAGAGTGTGTTCATTGCATCAAAGGGCAGCTTGGTCGCAGCAGTTTCTGCTGACACCCCAGTGGCACAGCAATTGGTCATGGGTGCTACAAACCAACCGCTCATGAAGTTCAAATTGACCGCAGGAAAGTCAGAAGATGTCAGCATCACTGAATTGGTCACTGCGGCAACGATCATGGCATCAACCACACCAACTGGTATTATCTCTAATATCCGTTTGTACGATGGTGATCTTTTGGTCGGCAGCCCAGTTGCTGGTCTCATCTCATCTGATGCGTCAGCAACAACAGCAACTTCAACGGCATATGCGAAGTTCCCTGCGTTGAACATCACCATTCCAAAGAACACTGCAAAGACCTATACCATTGTTGCAGACGTCGCAACTTCACCTGATATCTACTCGGGTTTGAACTTTACGATGTTTGTGGTCAATGGCTATGACACAACTGCGGCCGCAACAAACGTCCAGTCAGTCATTGCAAAGGGTTCAAAGAGTGGATCAACGATTAACCCAACGGGCATTGTCGGTAACTTCCCTCCAACGGGTACGACAACAGTTCGTGGTAACATGATGTCTGTCTACAAGACAAAGCTCACGGTTGCACATGCAGCAAATGCACCTTCAGGTGCATCATCAAAGGGTACTGATCAGGTTGTTGCAAAGTTTGTCATCTCAAATGGTGCAAACAAGAACAGCCAGGCAGCAACCATCTCAGCTATGGATTTGGCGTTATCAACGTCAATTTCACAGCCTGCTGCGGGTTCAGCTCGTACGCTCCGTATCTACAAGACAGAGCAGTTGAGCTCAACGAATCAGGTAAACAGCACGTCACTTGACGCATCTGTTACTGGTTCTGCATCAGCGACAAACTACGATAAGTGTTTGCTCGGTCCGAACCGCAGTGAAGCATCAACAGGATGTCCGCTGTTTATTCGAACAACCACGAACTCGTTCACAAGCAATGTTCTCGTTGAAGCTGGCACATCCCAGACCTTCACGATTACGCTTGATACCAATGACGCATCTGCAAACAACACCCTCACGGTGGGTCTTGCAGCCGGCGACATTGTATGGACTGATGGCTACACCGCAACAATCAACTCGGTGGATAGCTTGCCGCTCACCGGTAAGACACTCACGTACTAATCGTACGTCGAGTCACTCTTAGCGGAGCGACAGCAAAAAGGCCGCCCTTTGGGGCGGCCTTTTGTATTTGACGTTGATAGCGGCTCTATTGACAAATACGTATTTTTTTGATATATTTTTTGGCTCACCCCATGTATCATGGGCTGTGGAAGACCTGCGAGAAATCGTGGGCAAAAACGCATTTTTCCGCGACTCATTGCGAGTCGCAACTGGAGGCACGTCATGGCGTGGGGGTTCATCAAGATTGCCACCGTTCGGTGGTTGGCTCTCGTTCTGGTTGCCGCTACATTCGTTGGCTGCATGCCGGACGAGAGGACTGAAGAGGCGATTGCGCAATCGC
>MFQD01000036.1:156-15166 GCA_001782975.1 Candidatus Magasanikbacteria bacterium RIFCSPHIGHO2_02_FULL_50_9b | reverse complement strand
CCGATCGACACTGTCGACGCTGAAGCCGACGAGGTGGTTGAGGTCGATGAAGTCGACACCGAAATGACCGACGTTGCAGAGCCGACTCCTGAAGTCATCGTTGATGCGGATGATGCCGAGGTTGACACGGACGCGTCGGTCGCTGAGATCGACACGCCAGTCGAGATCGATTTGCAGCCTGACGTCGACACCGTGGACGATGCGGAAACGGACAACGGAGGAACGGACGTCGTCGAACCGCAGCCTGAAGTGGTGGTCGCCGAGGTTGACACGGACGCGTTGGTCGTTGAGATCGACGTGGTGCTTGAGGACGTGCCAGTTGAGATTGATGCGACAACCGAGGTTGACGTGCAACCTGACGTTGACACCGTGGACAGCACAGAAACGGACAACGGTGCAACGGACGTCGTCGAACCGCAGCCTGAAGTAGTGGTCGCCGAGGTGGACAGCGTTGATACCGCAGAAGTCGGAACGGACGCGACGGTTGTTGAGATCGACGTGCCAGTCGAAATCGATGTGGCGCCAGAGATCATCGACGTCGTCGCTGACGAAGTCGACGTACCACCCGACCTACCGAAAGAGGAACTGCCACCGCCAGACCTGTGCATCGGAAAGATCTGTGACGATGCTAACTCGTGCACCACAGATTCATGCACGAGTGCAACGGGCGTGTGTGTGCATACACCGCCGGTGGGCGGGACGAAGCCATGTGACGATGGCAATGCATGCACGGTGAGCGACGTGTGCTCGGCAACGGGAGTGTGTGTCGCGGGCAGCGCGAAGAGCTGTGTTGACAGCGACGCTTGTACGTCGGACGCGTGCGACCCGAAGACCGGGTGCGTGTTCGCGGCAAACTGGGTGAAGTACACCTACGATCCGATCGCTCCGCTGCCAGCCGAATGGACATGGACCGTCTCGATGCAGACGCACTGCTCGAGCTACGCGAAGGACAGCTTCAATGGCCAGTGTGGTCTCGGAGTCAAGAATTTGCCACCCGGCGCCATCGAGTTTGCCGTACTCGATCTCACCAAGTTCAGGGTCAAGTATAAGGTCGGCAGTGCACCGATCCGCCTCACGTTTCTCTGGGCGCACTTTGTCATGACGATCTACGACAAGCAGTCGTGGGGCGTGTATGGCGCGGATGGTAACATCCTCGAACCGAAAGCGAGCCACTACGGCGTGCTGGATGGGGAGGGGGTGGTCGAGACCGTTGACCTGAAGTCGCTCGGCGAGCAAGGGGTCAAATTGCGCTTCGAGGAAGCGGTCGGCAAGATCGGGATGAAGCCCGGCCCCAATCTGTGGGGTCCGCTGCTCATCCATCCGGTTGGCTGCGCGCCGCCGGTGAAACTCTAGGTGCGTTCGTGATCCGTCCGGCAGGTGTGTGGGAGACTTTCACACACTTGCCGGCGGTCTTTTTTTTATATACACTGGTTACACTATGTTCACCTTTCGAAGCATTTTTTTGGGTTTCGCAGCGCTCATGGTGTGTACACCATTTATTTATTTTGGTGGCCTCTACGCGCCGCTCATTTCTTCGCGCCTCATTTTATTGTCCATTGCCGCGATTGGATTGATTGTGATTTCATTTGTGCGCGCACAACGAGATCATGAATTTTTATCAAAGTTAATTCAGGGCGCGATGCATCCGATGAGCCTCGCATTTTTCGTATTTCTGCTCTGGCTCACCATCCGTTCGCTCGCCGCCGGTTCGTATGAATTTTGGTGGGGATCACTCACGCGCACTGATGGGATATTTTTTTGGGCACTGTGGCTTCTGTGCGTGGTGTTATTCAGCACATGGTTTCGCGCAGGGAGCGGCAATAAAAAAATCATTGAGCACCTCTCGACTATTTTTGTTGTTGTTGGCATCGGGTTAACCTTACTGACTGGTATTGCCGCTTTGTTTCAATCAGTATTTAATCATGTTGACGTGCGTTTTGCTGGATCTGTCGGTAACCCGCTGTATCTCGCCGGAGTTTTACTATTCATTCCGTGGGCAAGTTTGTCTCTGAAAAATTTATATGCTCGATGGATAGTCATTAGCATTGCAGTTATTGCGTTGATTGCGACGGAGGCGCGAACCGCATTGTTGGCTGTTGTCATTGGAGTTGCAGCGTATATTTTCTTTCGCAGCGATGTTTCGCGCTGGGTGCGCGGCGCGCTGATCACTATCGTACTTGTCGCTGGTGTACTCACCACGATTGCAGTCACTTCTGGATATGCTGAGCGTGTGGTTACGGTACAAACGCGTCTCGCCTTGTGGAAGAGCGGTGCACACGAATTATTGAAACACCCACTGATTGGGTATGGCATCGGTCCACATCTTGGCGCGATTGATCGCGGAACTGCCGCGTTAAAGCAGGTTTCTTTCAGTGAAATCAGTGACGCCACACATTCGGCATATCTTGATATTGCGCTCATGGGTGGTGCGGTGGCGCTTCTGTTGCTTGCCGGTTGGTTGGTTTTGTTGTTGCGCACTGTCTGGTTGAGCGATGCGTGGCGCACGCCGAGCGAGCGCTCGTTAGCATTTGCAACCAGCGCTGCGTATCTTGCTTTCGTCACAACGTCATTTTTCAGCATCTGGCATTTATTGCCGCTTGCATTACTTGTTGCTGTTGCACTGCAGCCTCGCGTTGGCGTTGTTGCGAACAAATCGTCGCGCGTTGTTTTTATTTTAATCGGCATTGTTGGAGTGCTTGTGACGTTCAGCGCAGTAATTTTGGTTATCAATACGGCGTATGCTGCACGATATGTACATCGCGTTGAGTTGGCAATGCAGCGAAGACAGCATACGGAGTTGCCGAGTGCACCACTGAAACAATATCAATGGACGCCCTTTGCGCGTGATTTTTTAACCGCGCAATTACGACTATCATTGTCAACCGCTGAGCTTGGGGTCAAACCGAGTTTTGAAAAATATGCGCAACACGCTGCACTGCCAGCCGCACAACAATTGCTCGCATGGGAAGGTGTCCATCCACAACAGGATCATGTGCTCGCTTCGTGGCTTTTGTCATATGTGAGTAGTGGGTTAACGCCTGATCACACCTACTGGCTCGGCGCTGCGGTGCGTGCAGAGGAACGAGCGCTTACAATCAGTTGTGATCGACCACAATCTGTGTTTTTGCTTGCAGATTTATATCGTCAATCAGGTCGTATGGATGATGCACTTGCGGCGCTTAAAGAGCTGTCGGATCGTCACCCAAATTTTGCAGAAGCGCATTTATTTTACGGCATGATGCTTGACATAGCAGATAAAAAAGATTTGGCGCGCGTGCAAGGCTCGCGCGCGCTTGAATTGCGACCGTTGGATTTGTGGGAACAGTCGCATCAAGAATGGCTGCAAATAATCACGAATGAACAATAAGCATCATACATTGTACTCAATACGCCACTTGAGAATTATACCTTCAAAATCCGCTGCTGCATCAGGTAAACCTGCTTTGAGTAGACGGTCGTAGATAAAATCATTCAACGGTTTAGACCGCGGGTTGTATCCATTTTCCATGCCGGTCTTGAGCGATTTCCACCATACATCTGCGCGTTCATTTGCAGCTATTTGTGCCATGCCACGATACCAATGTGCGAGTCCAAGTTTATCATTGAGCGCAACTGCTGCATCAAAATAGGCAAGAGCTTCTGTTGCATTATTACGTTGTAATTCGATTTGCCCGATGAGCATAATAGGTTCTTGGCGGCGAGGAGAGCTGGCTGCTGATTGTGTAAGGAATCTGATGGCGCGCGCCGCATCAGCTGGTTCATGCGAAATGGAGAATAATTGAAATGCTGATTTGCCAAGACGTAAGCTCCACAATCCGTTGCCCTCATATTTTTTTTCTACTGCATCCATGAGCGCTCTGAATTTTTCCGCTTCATGATTCCATTGTGCACGCTCGGTCGCTGTCCATGTGCGAACATGATCAGGACGTTGCCAATAGCGACCAACAATGGTGTGGCTGAGCGCCTCAAAAAAAGTTTCGGGGTAGGGAGATTTGGTGAGATGATTCAGGAGTTGGTCAACGGATTGCTGCGGTCGTGGGGCAGTCGTTGTTTGATCAAGGCGGGTGACCGCGATTGCATCTGATAGTGGACGCAGCGCTCCGACGAGCAAGAGGAAGAACGATATAAAAGTGAGCATCGCGACGCTTTTTTTGCCTAGAACAACGCGCGGAGAATGTGAGAGTGCATCAGCACGAAACGCGCAATAGCTCAGCAGCAGTATGAAAAATAAAATAGTGCCATGCGTTTCAAATGCAGCTGCATTCTGCACCTCGCGACCAATGATGATTCCACAGAGAACGGCGAATTCGCCCGAAGAGAGTAATGATTTTTTGTAGAGCGTCCACAATGAACCGATTATCGTGATCATCAAGGCAAGGTATGCTCCGATACCGATGACGCCGGTCGTGACCGTAAGTTCGAGCTGTGTGTTGTGTGGTTTGTCTGCACTGGTTTCACTGAGTGCCTGCACCGTGAGCGCGGAATCAAAAAAATCATTGGCTGCCGCACCATAGCGTTCATACCCATAGCCGAAGATTGGATGCGCGCGGAGCGTCGCGAGCGACATGCGCCAGTGTATGAAGCGTGTTGCGGTGGTACTCACGTTGAATAGGCCTTTGGAGTAGGCATACCAGCCCGCTCCCGCCGCACACACAAAAATTGCGGCGACAATAATCAGAATGATTGTGCGCTTTGTTTTAAGATAGAGCCATAGCGTCAAGCCAACCCCAACACCGACACACAACCCGAGCAATGCACCGGTGCTTTTGGTGAGCAGCATCGACGTGATTGCGAGAAGCATAATGACAGCCACCACAAATTTTTCTGTGCGTGAACGCAACGCATCCTGTGCAACCATCGAAAGCAGTAACCAACCAATACTGAGTGATAGATACATGCCAAAAAAAATTGCATTACCGAGTGTTCCACCAATTCGCGTTCCGTAAAAGGTTGTTGCAAATCCCGGGACGAGCGCCTGTGCGCAGCCCCACAGACTCATGAGCAACACGACAGCTGCGGTGGTGCACCACACAAGGCGCGAAAGGTGTGCGTCGTGCCACGCGTGACGCAATCCGCAATAGGCGCCCAAAAGAAAAATCCACAATGAAAATCCGAAGCTCCGTTCCATTGATCCCCACAAACTGTAGGTGCTATCCGTGCTGAATATCGTTGAAAGTCCGAGTGCAGCGACAAACAAAAGAAACACTCCGTCAATTTTGTTGAGCGTGATAGATCGACGACGGTAAGCAATATATCCGATCCACAACGTGCTGATGAGAGCGAGCCATACAAATCGTGGAAACGTGTGTGGATAGGGAAGTGCGGTCCACAAAATCAACGGAGATACGAGAAAGGCGACGAGCAAGATTCGTTCGATCATAGTTCGTCAAGTATAGTGTTGTCCGGTGTCACGGTCAATAAACCCTTGATAATGGAGCAATTTTTTGTTATGCTGGACGAGCTATGTTTACCCGTAGACGAATAATGGAGTTGAGCGCGCACGCGGTGCTGTTTGCACCGCTCATTGTTTCAAGCCTTTTTTTGTTTTCGTTTAATACACCGCGACTATTTTGGATTTTTGTGACCGTGCTTTTGTTGTGCGTTGGTGTATTTTTTTGTACGCGCGACAATCTGTTTGCAATTCGACGCGTGGATGTATGGCTCATGACGTTTCTGTGCATTATCTGGTTGTCGTTGTTGGTTGCGCCAGAGGTGAGTCAAGGAATGTGGAGCGGAGCGGCGAGAAATACGGGTACAATTTTTTTTACCGTGGCGTTTTTGTGGTATCTGCTGATGCGATTGGTGACGTGGACTGATGAGGAGCGGGGTCGACTCATCGTCACCGCCACCATTGTTGCGGCTGTTTGCGCGGTTTGGGCGTTGATTGAATTTGTCAGCGCCGCATCCACGTCTCTGGTGAACGTCGGGCGTACGAATGGACCGGCAGGAAATGCAATGATTCTTGGAAATTATTTGGTTTTGTGCGTTCCGCTTGCCTTGTATGCCATTGCCGCGCGCGTGCAGCTGCACTTGTCGCGCATCTCTCAATGGATTGTGTATGGGTCACTCGTGGTCATTGTGTGTGGCATCATCGCTACCTTGACCCGCGGCGCGTATGTTGCGCTTGCTGCAGCAGTTGTGTGGTATGGCGCTGGACGTTTGATCAGTGCGTATTTGAATGGCTCTGGACCTCATCGAAAGCGGGCGATTACCGTCGTGAGCATTTTTATTGCACTGCTTATCGGTGGCGTTGTGTTATATTCACGACCAGAATTTCGCTCATTGTTGCCACCGCGCTTGGTGATTACCACGGATTCATTTCAAACGCTGCGTACCCGCTTTTTAAATTGGAACATCGCAGTGCGCGCAATCGCGGAGCGGCCGTTGCTTGGGTGGGGTTGGGAAAATTATCGGACGCCCGCAAACAAATATTTTGATCCATCGATCAATACCTACTCGGTGTATGAAACGCGCATTGATAAACCACACAATACATTTTTGGAAGTGTTGGTGACAACTGGTATCGTTGGATTTGTCGCGTTTTGCGGTTTTTTGATTGCGCTTTTGTATTTAGTGCGTCGTTCGTGGCGTGACGGTCATATGAGCAGTGCTGGAGCAATCGCGTTGAGTAGTTTTTTTGTCGCCTATTTTGTTCAGGCGTTTTTTGCATTTGAAACGGTGCAATCATTGTTTGTGTTGTTGTTTGTGGCGTGGATTATTGGTGCTGCAGACGTGCGTTCCGAGCGCACAGTGAGTCTGGCGGGCTCTTGGCGTACTGTTTTTTTTGGAGTGAGTACTGTCGCACTCGTGTGTGGAACTGTGTATGTGGGCGCAGGATTGTTGCGTACTACCTATCACATCAATCAAGGATTAGCAGCAGCAGCGAATCGCGACTTTGAAGGTGTTGATCGTTCGTTTCGCTCCGCGTATGCAGGTATCCAAGGGCCCTATCCGTTTGAAACATGGCGTTGGTTTGCACAAGTGCTGCTCTATGATTACGCGTCAGGTGCGCAAACGCTTACGGATCTTACGCCGGATCAGCAGCGACGATGGCACGAAGATGTGGATCTTGTGGCACAACTTTTGAATCAGTATACGGCGAGAAATCCACAGTCAGCAGAGTGGCAAACATTTGGTGGTAAGGTTGCGTACCATATTGCCATTGCAAAAAATGATCCGTCTTTTTTGGTTGTTGCAGAAAAATTATTTTTACGCTCACAAGAGATCGCTCCTGCACGACAAGAACCGACGTTGTTACTCGTGTATGTGTATACTGTGCAAGGCAAATACGCGCAAGCACTTGAACGGTTTGAAATTTTCAGCAGGATGAGTTCGCCTGATGAGATTGATAGAACGTTGGATTTTCTGGTGACGACATTCTTGCGTGTCGCGGACAAGCAGAGTAGTATCAAAGCCATTACCATTGCGCACAACTCACCACGCCAGTCAGCCGAGTTGCTTGCACGAATCGCCGCTGCCTACGCTTCGGTTGGCTTGTATGACGAAGCGCGTGCTGCAGTGGCAGCGGCAGTACAGCTCAGTCCTGACTTTGGTGTTGAAGCAGAACAATTTTTACGAACGCTTCCACCGCTTAAGAAAAAATAATTTGGTATGAACCATTCTGAAAAAACAGGACGTGAACTCATTGCACAGATTTTGATCTACGCATCGCTCATCACCCCGCTCATTGTCGCGACAGGCGCGGCGATTTTTCCGTTTGTATTTCCGAAAGTTATTTTTTTTGAAATTATCGTCGGCCTCCTTGCGGCGACCATGATTCCGCTCATCGTTCAGCACGAACACTATCGAGTAAAAAATTATTACACCTCGTTGGTTGGCGTCTATGCAGTCGCGCTCGTGCTCACCGGAATTTTTGCGCTGAACCCCGAGCGTGCATTTTGGAGCAATTTTGAACGCATGACCGGCATCGTTTATATTTTGGTGTGCATCGCTTTTTCACTGCTCATCGCTTCTTTTTTTTCTGCAACGCCGCACAAAATTAAATATTTTTTGTCGTATTCAGTTGTTATTTCTGTCATCGTATCGCTTGCTGGATTATATCAAAAAATCGATCCGTCTTTTTTAATGGGTCAGGCTGACCGCGTCGGCGGTACGTTTGGCAACCCGATCTATTTGGGCGCATTTGCCGCACAATTTTTTTTGATTGCCGCATATTTTGCCTATACGCACCGTCGGCAGATAGGGGGGCGTTGGTACGCACTCGCGGCGCTTATCAATCTGCTCGCGCTCTATTATAGCGGTACGCGCAGCGCGCTGCTTGGTCTTGGTGTCGCGGCCGTTGTGATCGGCGTTGCCGTTTCTCGACATTTGTGGCGCGGCGCATATCACAAATACATTGTCGGTTCATGGGTGCTTTGTGGTGTTGCAGCGATACTTCTTTTTTCAGTGCCACTCGTCAAGCCGGGGGCGTACGATCGTTTCCCATTGCTTGAACGCGCGACTCGTCTCACGCTCATGGGTAGTGCGTCGACCCGTTTCATTGCGTGGGACATTGCGATCAAAGGGTTCAAGGAGCGTCCGATTCTCGGCTGGGGTCCGGAAAATTTTTACTACGTTTTTAACAAATTATACAATCCAGAGTCCTTGAAATTCGGATTGTATGAAACGTGGTTTGACCACGCACACAATGCGGTGTTTGATGTGTTGGTAACGCAAGGACTCGTCGGCATCACGCTCTATCTCGCACAGTACCTCATTATTTTTTGGATGTGTTTCAAAACGCGTGGTGCCACGACGGACGATGCGCTCTTGTCTGTCGTGTTTGCTGCAATTTTTGTACTTCACTTCATTCACAATATTTTTGTGTTTGATCATCCTGGTTCGTTTGTTGAATTTTATGCGTTTGCCGGTATCGTGGTTGCACGGTATGCCGCAACTCGCCGCGTTGGTGCTCCGCTTGCTCCCGTGGCACAAAATGCAATTCCGTTTTATGGCGCTGTCGTCCTCACCGTGTTGCCGGTGCTGTTGACCGTCTACATCACCGTTCCGTCATTGCGGCAAAATTATCTTGATTTTTCAGCACAGGTTGCTGCACAGAAAGATTTGGTACTGGCGCAAAAATATTTTGAGCGCGCCATTGCAATTAACGGTCCGCACACCGGAGATGTGTTGCTCGATTCTGGGCGCGTTGCTCAAAAAATTCCGCAGCGAGTGCAGGGAAAAGCCTTTTTTGAAATTCCTGAATATCGGATTTTTTTTGAATTTGGTGTGAACAATCTCAAAAAACTACTTTCAAACGTCGACCCACAGAGCGAGCTTGGCGCGCTGATGCTTGGACAGCTGTTGACCGGCGCTGCGGAGCTCGGCAGTTCGTCGGCCTTGCATGAAGCGGACAAAGCATTTCAGCTCGCCGCGCAACTAAGTCCACGTCGTCAACAAGTATTTTTTTCATGGTCGCGAATTAAAATTATGCTCAATCAACATGATGCGGCAATAAAAATGTTGACCGAGGCGGTGAATTCAGAACCGTCCGCGCCAATTGGACACTGGTATTTAGCACTTGCTTTGGGTGACGGCAATCCAAAAGCAGCTGCAGCAGAGCTTGATTTATTGCGGGAGCTTGAGTATCCGATTGATGCGGCACCGTATCGGTTGCCGAGCGCGATGATTTTTGCGCGCGCTGGTCGTTTTGAGGATGCGGCGAAATTGTTTGAACTCGCATTGCAAGACCCGACGACAGTACCATGGGATGCAGCGATCGCGGTTGAAGCAGACGAGGTGTTTCTCAAAACAAGTCGCGTCGCGGCTTCGAAGAAATTGCACCTCACGTTTCCACAATTTTTCAAAAATAAAAAATAGCAACCATGGAATCAGACGTACGGCCACACCTCATTGTCGCGACAACTGCGTTTTCACCGCTCATCGGTGGTGCTGAGATTGCGGTGCAAGAAATTGTGCGGCAGCTCAGCACACAATTTCGATTCACGATTGTAACACCACGGTATACTCGCGCTGTCGCGGCACGCGATGATTGGTACGGGGCGCGCGTCATTCGGGTCGGGTGTGGAACTCGGTTCGATAAGTGGTGGCTCATCATCTGGTTACCCGTGCTCGTGTCGCGGTTTCGTGCGCGCGAGGGCGCACAGCTCGTGTGGGCAATTATGGCAAGCTATGCCGGTGCCGCCGCCTGTCTCGCCAACATGCTAACGCGAATGCCGTATGTGCTGACGTTACAGGAAGGTGATGATTTGGCACTGATCGAACAGCGCGTCGGTTTTGCGTTGCCGCTATTTAAACAGATTTTTGTCCGTGCACAGGGCATTCAAGCGATTGCCCCGTTTCTTTCGGCGTGGGCAGTGCGGATGGGCGCACGATGCACGCCGGTGGTGATTCCCAATGGGGTAACGCCGATTGAGTTTCAACTCGATGGGGCGGCACGCACTGAGGCGCGAGCGAATGTGCGGGCTGAAAACGGAATTCCGGTTGACGCGAATGTAGTGCTCACTATTTCTCGGTTAGTGGAAAAAAACGGGGTTGCTGATTTAATCGATGCAATTGCGGGTACTGAGATGCATCTGCTCATTGTTGGCGACGGCGAATTGCGTACCTCACTCGAAGCGCGCGCCGAAGCGTTTCGCGAGCGCGTACATTTTCTCGGCGTGCGTGAACAAACCGACATTAAAAATTATATTGCGGCAGCTGACTTGTTTTGTCGTCCATCACATAGTGAAGGTTTCGGCATTGTTTTTCTTGAGGCGCTTGCCGGCGGTCTGCCGGTCGTTGCAACGCGCGTCGGTGGCATTCCGAGTGTTTTAACACACGGTACGCACGGGTTGCTCGTTGAACCCCATGACCTTGTTGCGCTTCGTGCCGCGTTGCTGCTGATTGCTACTGATGCAGAGCTGCGGGAAAGATTTCGTCGCAACGGTGTGGAGAATGTTCAGAAATTTTTATGGGACACGCTGGCGCCACAGATCGCACAATGGCTTCAATCCATTTGACAGTTGCGTGCGCGCTTTGATATTCTATCTCGTACATTCTATGAACAACAAACCTACAATTGGCGTGATGGGTGCTGGCATGGTTGGCGGTAGTACCATTCGATATTTTGAATCATCAGGACATGCGGTCGTTATCTACGACCCATTTAAAGGCCACACTGACGCATCAGTTTTGGGAGGAGCTGATTATATTTTTATCTGCGTACCAACGCCATACGACGAAGAAAAAGGCGGTTTTGATCTGTCATTTGTGCGCGATGCAATGCGTTTGATTCCGGCGGGTAAAATTGCGATCATCAAATCAACGGTGTTGCCCGGGACAACGGACGCGTTGCAAAAGGAATTTCCTGAACTGAAGGTGGTGTTTAATCCGGAATTTTTGACTGAGGAAAGCGCAGATCAAGACATGCGTTTTCCTGATCGTCAAGTGATTGGCTACACGAAAGAAAGCTATGGCATCACCGGCGACATTATGATGCTGCTTCCGGTCGCACCGTTTGACCGAATTATGCCGGCGTCTGAAGCAGAGATGGTGAAGTATTTTGCGAATTGCTGGTTTTCCGTCAAGGTGGTGTTCGCAAATCAGATGTTCGATGTGTGTGACAAACTTGGCATCAATTATGACAACGTGAAGGAAGCGGCATCCGCGGATAAACGCATTGGCCGTTCACATTTGCAAATTTTTCACAAAGGGTATCGGGGGTATGGCGGCAAATGTTTGCCAAAAGACACACGCGCAATGATTCAATTGGGTGCGCGACTCGGCTTGTCACTTGATTTGCTTAAGACTACTGACGCAATCAATAATTATTTGGTCGCGCTACCTGTTCAGAACAATGATTCTGTTGTCGGCAAATAACGCATAAAAATGTGGTGACACGAGCGCCGGCTGCATAATTTTGAATGGCGTTACTGGCCTCTCGCCACAGAGAAATTATGCAGCTGGTGCCCTATCACAGGATATTGGTGTGAATCAGCGCCCTTTGCCATAGAGCACTACATGTAATGTTTTCAACACGATCGTGATGTCCAGTAAAAAAGATCGATTTTTAATGTAGTACAAATCGTACTGAAATTTCGTAAGCTGCTGTTCAACCGTTTCTGCGTATGGATAATTAATTTGTGCCCAGCCGGACAAACCGGGTTTAACCAAATGTCGAACGGTATAGTAGGGCATGTGTTTTTCAAATTCCGCCACAAACTGCGGGCGCTCGGGACGCGGGCCGATAAAACTCATATCGCCCTTCAACACATTGATGACCTGCGGCAGTTCGTCGAGTCGCAGGGTGCGGATGAAGGCGCCAAACGGAGTGACGCGCGGATCGTCGCGGGTGGTCATTTGTGCACCGGCAATTTCTGCACTCCCGTCTTTGTTCAGTGCGTGCATGGTGCGAAACTTAATGACATTAAATTTTTTTCCATTGCGTCCCACCCGCTCTTGCAGAAAAAATAATGGACCGGGTGAACGCCACTTAATGAATAGCGCAACGAGCGGTGTGAGTACGGTGAGCCCTAAAATTCCAAACACCGCAAGAACACAATCCATGATTCGTTGCACGGCATCATAGAGTGGGAGATGGTTGGGGCGCAAGTTTTCAAAGAACCATGAGTCGCGCAATGCGCTGAGCGGCACGCGGCCGGTTAATGATTCGAAGAAATTTTCTGAGGGCATGGTGTATACGTTCCAAAAAAGCAGTTCATACAGTTCGCCGTACAGCGCGGTATGTGTGTCGCGCATATTTTTTGGAACGAGAATGAGTGTTACCTGATGTTCGGAAACAATGGCGCGTATTGGTGTTGTGTCCGTGAATTCCTGGAGCGGCGAATCAGTTGACGAACCGTTATTTTTTTGACTGTTCACCACACCAATCACTCGATAACCGAGTTGCGGATTGCGTTGCAGCGTGAGCAGCAAGCTGGTGATGTCCGCGTCAGGATGTATCGCGAGCACGCGGATGTCTGCGCGGGTCAATCGATTGCCCAGCAAGCGCCAGCCCACAAATAGCACACCAAAGAGCGCACTGAGCAAAAATAAGTTTGTTTTTGGCGTGATGGTAAAAAAAGGCAACAGATAAAAGAGCGTCACGGCAACACCGACCGAAATGAGCCAGCTTTCAACAAACCGACGCATGAAGGCTTGCGATGGTTTTGCCACATACAGATCATACATGCCGTTGACGTAGAGGATGATGATCCAAAGCAAGAAAATAAGCGACATGGGGCCGCTGTGCAGGGCATACTGATCGGCAAATTCACCCATGCCATACCGGATGAGGAGCGCGATCGCGAGCGACAGATACAAAACAATCACATCCCCGAGGAGCAGCATCAGTTGTCGTGCTTTGACAGTACGCATAGAAGTTCGATATAATTGCGCCTGTTATATCAAAAAATCAGATTGATTTCAAGTCCTGTATGCAGATTCCAACAAAACACGTTATTATTGGCTCGCTCGTGCTCATTGCGGCCGTGATTGCTGCAATCGTTTGGTTGGTGACACAACCGATCACGGTGCCTACTCGATCGGTGCTGGGCGACAAGACAGAGTTGCTCGCGCAGTACGATCGTGCCGTTGAGTTTGAAGGTAAAATTATCGCCAACCCAGATGATCTGACCAATTACTTGGTGGCGAGCGCGGCTTGGAAATTTTTGGGTGATTTTACCAAAGAAAACGTGTGGTATCAGCTCTCGGAACAAACACTTGCGCGCGCGATTGAACTGACGGAAAATAAAAACACATTGGTGCTCGGAAACGCAGCGCAAATTGCAGAAGCGCTCGGCGATTACCGTACGGAAAAAAAATATTACACCATAGCGCTTGATTTGACGCCGGGCGATACCAGTCTTTGGCTTGCGTACATTAAAATGCTGCGCTTCAAAATAAAAGTTTCAGAGTCCGACGTGTTGCGCGCGTTTGATGACGCGATGTCGCGGGTGGTCGGCGGTGCTGATTTGATCTCGGCGCGCGCTGAGTACCTCAAGTCAATCGGCCGCTTTGATGACGCACGCACAGATCTTGAACTATTGCTTAAAAATAAAGTGATCACACAAGAGCAACTTGACAGTGAACTGCGCGACATGGCGCAGCAGAAAGAGTCGAAATAATTATTCTTGTTTCATGCAGGTCATTCATTGGTTGAACTCTGGTTTGAAAAAATGTGTCGAGTTGGTTGTTATCGTAGCACTGCTCGCGCCGTCATTTGCGTTTGCGCTCGTGCCTAACGACCCCGAGCTGCAGCAAACCGGTGGTGTTGAAATATTGCAACTGCCACAAGCATGGGACATTGTCCACGAGTCTCCGCACATCGTGGTCGCGGTGATTGACGCCGGTGTTGACATACACAATCCGGACCTCACGGATAACATTTGGATAAATCCGGCCGAGAATGAGGACGGCATTGACAATGATGGCAATACGTTTGTCGATGATGTGCATGGGTGGAATTTTGTTCAAAACAACAATGATGTGCGGCCAAACGTGAACGCCGCAACTACGACGCGAATTGGACTAAATCACGGGAGTGTAATCGCCGGCATTATCGGCGCCGTTGGGAACAATGCTATTGGTGGCGCGGGTGTTAATTGGCGCATCAAGTTGTTGCCACTCAAAATTTTGGATGAAAGCGGTGACGGCGACACTGACATGGCGGTGCGTGCCATTGATTATGCAATACAAAAAAAAGTTGACATCATCAACCTGAGTTTTGTCGGCCCAACGCCAAGTTTGGATTTTATTCAAGCAGTGCGCCGCGCGTATCGCGCCGGCATTTTGGTGGTTGCTGCTGCCGGCAATGCGCCGGAAGGTGGTGCTGGTTTAAATCTTAATTTCACGCCACAATATCCGGTGTGTTTTGATGATCCGCTTAAAGAAGAAAACTGGGTGATTGGCGTTGCGGCGTTGAATGCATCGGGTTCGCTCGCCTCATTTTCAAATCACGGGAGTAAATGCATTGACATTTCCGCGCCTGGACACCGGTTGCCGTCAACAGTTTTATATGACGATAGCTCGCCACTGGCGCGTGAAATTTACGGTGGTACTTGGTCCGGAA